>NZ_DURI01000050.1 GCF_012837295.1 Corynebacterium sp.
CACCAGGGCGCACCGCATTGATCACCGTCACCGTCGGTTTGATCGCCGTGCTCGTCACCATGCTCTCGGCATTGGCGGCGGGCCTGTCCCACCAGTCGACGTCGGCGCTCGTCGACGCCCTCGGGCCGGATGACGCCGTCATCGTCGCCGACGCCGGCACCCCGTCGCTGGCCGCTTCCCGCTTGACGACGGCCCAGGTCAACGCCGCGAAGTCCGCCGGCTCGGCCGAGGCGTGGTCCGTGGGCCGCGCCCGCGTCGGCGATGAGCCGGTTTTCGTCTTCCCGGACCATTCGCTGGGCAAGAACGAGATCCGGCCCTCCGACGCCGTCGCCGGGGATCTTCCGGAGTCCGGCACCACGACCTTCGAGGGGCGCACCGTCACCGTCGCGGGCACCGCGGGCGACCTGTGGTGGGAGCACCAGCCCGTCGTGTTCGCCGCACCCGCGCTGGCGGAGCAGATCGCCGGCGCGCCGTCGGCCGTCGTCGTCGACGAGTCGGTGGCGCAGGCCCCCGAGGTCGACGGCACCGTCGTCATGCGCGGCGACGAGCGCATGGACCTGTCCGCCTCCAACAAGGGCGAGCAGATGTCGCTCAATGCCATGACGTCGCTGTTGTTCCTCATTTCCGCGTTGGTGGTCGGCGCGTTCTTCATGGTGTGGACCGTCCAGCGCATGCGCGGCGTCGCCGTGTCCTCGGCGCTCGGGGCGTCCCGTCCGGTGCTCGCCGCCGATTCGCTTGGCCAGGCGCTCATCGTGCTGGCGCTCGGCGTCGGGGCGGGCGTGGCCATCACCGTCGGCGCGGGCACGTGGCTGTCCTCCTCCGGGATCATGCCGGTGCTCATCGACGCGTCCACGACCGCGTGGCCGGCGCTGGCGCTCGTGGGCACCGGGCTCATCGGTGCGGCCGTGGCACTCGTGCCCGTCCTCCGCGTCGAACCGAGGGAGGCGCTGGCCAATGCGTGACCCCGCCGACCGCCCCGACCGATTCGACCACCGCGACCAGGAGAACCACATGAATACCCGCAGCAACCGCACCGCACTCCACATTTCCGGGGTGGCCCTCGACGTGGAGGATGGCTCGACCACCCGCCGGATCCTCGACGACGTCTCCCTCGACGTGAACCGCGGTGAGATCGTCGCGGTGACGGGTCCCTCCGGCTCGGGGAAGTCCACGCTGCTGGCGGTTGCGGGCTGCCTGCAGACGCCGGACACGGGCGTCGTGAAGCTGCATTCCGCCGACGGCGACGTCGACCTCACCGCCCGGGGTGCCGCTGCTGCGCGCGTGCGGCGCGAGCACGTCGGCCTCGTGTTCCAGCAGCCGAATCTGCTGCCGGCGCTGACGGTGCGGGAGCAGCTGATCGTCATGACGCGCCTCGGCCGCATCCTCCCGCCGCCGGCCTCCGAGCGTCGCCGCGCCCGCGAGCGCGCCGCCGAGCTGCTCGAGTCGGTGGGGCTGGCGGGCATGGGGGATCGCCGAGTGTCCACGCTCTCCGGCGGCCAGCAGGCGCGCGTCAACCTGGCGCGTGCGCTGATGAACGAGCCCGAGCTGCTGCTCGTCGACGAGCCCACCGCCGCCCTCGACCGCGCCTCCGCCGAGGCGGTGACCGACCTCATCGTCGACGTCACCCGCCGTTACGGTGCGGCGACCCTGTACGTCACCCACGATCCCGGCCAGGCCGAGCGCGCCGACCGCGTCATGGAGATGCTCGACGGCCGCCTGACCGACGCCGGGGGAGCGGCGGGCGGGGGAGCGGCAACTTCGCCCGAGAAGCGGGAGCACGCAGCGGCGCGTTAGTGCATGAATCCTCCAGACCCCGATTCGGTCTCCGCAAACGCGCAGGTCAGAATTCGCCGGATTCAAACTCTGGAGGATTCGGGCACTTAGCCCCTCGGGTTGCGGCCATTCGGAGCGATGTCCTTCTCCCGCGCATGCGAAAGGCCCGGACCAATCGGTCCGGGCCTTTCATTCGGGGTGACTGACGGGACTCGAACCCGCGACACCCAGGATCACAACCTGGTGCTCTACCAACTGAACTACAGTCGCCATCGCATTCACGTCAGCGGCGTTTGCCCCTGTCGTGCAGCGGATTACAGGATAACCCACGAATCCCGCCCGACAAAACCGCAGGTCCGGGCCCCGCTTTACGACGCTCGCCGGCGACTCAGTCCACCGGCACCTTGGCTGCGGCGTCCTCGGCGGCGCGGGCGACCTCGTCGGTGGTCGGGCCCTCGCCGGGCGCGAGCATGGCGCGCCGGTAGAACTCGAGCTCGCGGATCGACTCGCGGATGTCGGCCAGCGCCCGGTGGGACATGCCCTTCTCCGGCTGCCCGTAGTAGACGCGCGGGTACCAGCGGCGGGCGAGTTCCTTGAGGGAGGAGACGTCGATCATGCGGTAGTGCAGGTGCATGTCGAGTTCCGGCATGTACCGGTTGATGAAGCCCCGGTCCGACGCGATCGAGTTGCCCGCCAGCGGCGCCTGCCGCTCGGCCGGCACCCACTCGCGGACGTAGTCGAGGACGATGCGCTCGGCCTCGTTGACGTCGATCGCCGACTGGCGGATCTCCTCGGTCAGGCCCGAGGAGTTGTGCATGTCGGTGACGTAGGCGTCCATCTGCGCCAGGTCGGTCTCCGAGGCGTGGACGACGACGTCGACGCCCTCGCCGAGGATGTTGAGGTCCGCGTCGGTGACCAGCGCGGCGATCTCCACGATGACGTGCTTCTGCGGGTCCAGGCCGGTCATCTCGCAGTCGATCCACACGATGCGGTCGTACTTCGGCGGCGTGCCGTTCCCGTTCGCGCCGTTCGCGGCATTGGAGTCGGTGGTGCCGTTGGTCACTGGGACATCCCTTCGTAGAAGCGGCCGATGATGGGGGCCACGAGCCAGCGCGGCAGGTAGTTGCCGGCGGTGTTCATGCCCTTGCTCAGGGCGCCGGGCACGACGCGCAGGCGGTTGGCGGCCAGCGCGTCGAGGCTGTCGCGGGCGCAGTCGTCGGTGGAGGTCCACAGGAAATCGGGGACGTTGTCGTCGACTTCGTTGGCGCCGTCGTCGCGCTGATCGGGCCGCACCGGGCCGGGGGCGAGCAGGGTGCAGTGCACACCGGTGCCCTTGAGGTCGTAGTGCAGCGCCTCGGTGAACGTGTTCACGAACGCCTTGGTGCCCACGTACGTGGCGTTGTTCGGGATCACCGTCGTGCCCGCCGCCGAGCCCACGTTGAGAATGGCGCCCGAGCCACGCTCGACCATGGGCTTGACGACGAGCTGCGTGAGATCGAAAAGCGCCGTCGCGTTCAGCTCGAACTGCGCGCGCTCGTAATCCTGGTCCAGTTCCTGGAACCGGCCGAACGTCGCGATGCCGGCGCAATTGACCATGACGCTGATGTCGCGTCCGCGCAGTTCGTCGCAAAGCTCCTGCCGGGCCCCCGCATCCGACAGATCGCACGGGCGGACCTCCACCGTCAGGGACGGGCCCGACAGTTCGGCGGCCAGCGCCTCCATCTTGTCGGCGGAGCGCGCCACGAGAATCAGCGAATGGCCGCGCCGGGCGAGCTCGCGGGCCAGGGCCTTTCCGATGCCTGACGACGCGCCGGTCACCACGGCACGGTAATCGGGATGGGGGGCGGGCAATGCCATGTGTCGACCTCGCGGTGGTTCGGTGCGGATGGTTACGGGCCAAGCCTAGTGCGCCCGCAAGTTCCGGCACGGCGGCGCGGCCGCTGCCGTGGTGACCGACATTCAAGTCGGCGACGGGCATTCGCAATCCTAATGTTTATGAAAAGGTTGTTTTCCCATGTCATCTCGCGTCAACGGGTGTCCCCGCGAGCGGCGGGTGAAGCGTGATCCCCGTGCAACGCCCGATAGAATTGAAGGGGAATCGAATGACTGCGATGGTCCCGGGGCCATCAACTCGAACCGCGTCGGCGCGGCCCGGGTGCAGGAAAGGAAGCGACGATGACTGGCGATTACTCCGAGGCTGCGACGTCCAAGCCGTCGGTGGACGAGGCGATCATCGAGGCCGCCCGCGAAAGCATCATGGCCGTGGGCCTGCGCCGCACGTCCATCGCGGAGATCGCCCGCAACGCCGGGGTATCCCGGCCCACGGTGTACCGGCGCTACGCGGACCTCGACGAGCTGGCCAACGAAGTGATCACCCGCGAGTTCCTGCGCATCCTCGCCGACCTGCGCACCATGCCCGGCGACGCCCGCCAGCGCATCGTCGAACGCTTCCGGATCATCCTGCGGACCCTGTCCAACGGCGAGTTTTTCCTCAACCTGGCCGAGACCGACCCCGAGCGCATCGTCCGCGCCATCATCCGCCCGAAGGGTTCCAGTGAACGGTCGATCATCGAGGAGTTCATCCTGCCGGGCATCGTCCACGGCCAGGA
>NZ_DURI01000051.1 GCF_012837295.1 Corynebacterium sp.
CGGCGATGCGCGACGCCAGCATCGACGTCGACGACTTCAGGTTCTTGTTGACCACGCCGCGGTACAGGTCCTCGATCAGCGCGGACGACGACACCAGCAGCTGCGACGAAATGGTCGACATGATCGCGGCCAGCACGGCCGTCAGGATCAGGCCGGCGACCAGCGGGTGGAAGATGACGCGGGTCAGGTCCAGGAAGATGGTCTCGTAGGATTCCTTGTCCGTGATCGACGCCTCCGGGTGGCGGGCGAAGAACACGGTGGACACGATGGCGACCATGGTGGCGCCGATCATGCACAGCACCTGCCAGGTGATGCCGTAGCGGCGGCCGGCGACGGCGTCGGAGGGCGAGCGAAGCGCCATGAAGCGCACGATGATGTGCGGCTGGCCGAAGTAGCCCAGGCCCCAGCCGAGCAGGCCCAGGGTGGCCAGGAACGAAATGCCGGAGAATGGGTTGAAGAAGCCCTCGACCGGGGCGCCCTCGCTGCCCGGGTAGGGGTTCTCGGCGGCGAAGGAGAACATGTCGGAGACCGGCTCACCCTCGCCGGTGAGCACGAACATGGCGGTGATCGGCACGATGATCAGCGCCAGGAACATGATGATGCCCTGCACCGCGTCGGTGTAGGACACGGCCAGGAACCCGCCGAAGAGGGTGTACAGCACGGTCACGCCGGACACCAGCAGCAGGCCGACCATGTAGTCGCCGCCGAAGGTGGACTCCCAGTAACGGCCGCCGGCGACCATGCCGGAGGAGACGTAGAAGGTGAAGAAGACCAGGATGATGATGCCCGAGGCCACGCGCAGCACCTTGGTGCGGTCCTCCAGGCGGTTCTCCAGGAACGACGGGATGGTGATCGAGTTCTTCGCCACCTTGGTGTAACTGCGCAGGCGCGGGGCGGTGAACTTCCAGTTCGCCCACGCGCCGATGCACAGGCCCACGGCGATCCACGTCTGGTTGAGGCCGGACAGGTAGATCGCGCCGGGCAGGCCCATCAGCAGCCAGCCCGACATGTCGGACGCGCCGGCGGACAGCGCCGCGATGAACGGGTGCAGGCCACGGCCGGCGAGCATGTAGTCGTCGTACTCGGTGGTCTTCCGGTAGGCCGCGTAGCCGATGTAGAGCATCAGGGCCAGGTAGATGACGATGGCGATGAGATACCAAGTCGTCGTTTCCAAGTGGTTCCACTCCTTCTGGTGTGGGAAATCATGTCTACGTGCGTAAAAGTGACTTTCCGACGTTGTCATGTTCCCGGCGGGCCGTGCAAAACGGTGACCAGGGTTTTTCCGGCCCACCGCCCTATTTGGAACCTTAATGCCGCCTGTGAGCGGCACGAATAACGACTCCATAACAATGTGGCGGGGGTCATGGCGGTGGTGGTTGCCGGGCGGAGCGACGGGCGTGCGACGGCCGCGTTCGCCCGCCGAACGCCGGGTGTTCGAACGTTTTCCCCGGCACGCCCCGGCGCGATCCGGGCCGGGTGGCATGATCGGGGCATGTCTTCGACCACCCATCTGCTCCACGGCCTGTGGCTGCCCGGCACGGGGCTGAATCTGTGGTTGGAGCGGGTGGACGGGCACCGGGTGCTGGGGGCGCTTGACGACGGCGCACGTGCCGCATTGCCCGCCGCCGCCGTCGGTGCGCTGTCGTCGGTGCCCAGGGGGCGCCCCGAGGTGGAGCTGCGCACGCCGAAGGGCAAGACGGTGCGGCATGTGTTGCCGACGTGGACGTTCGTGCCGGAGCGTGCGGTGACGGTGCTGGAGTCGATGCGCGGGGACGTCGGCGACGCGGCGTTCGCCCCGGATCTGCGGTTCCTCATCCGGCTGCAGGAGGCGTTGGAGCGGTGGGCGCGCGCCGGGCGTGCGCTGGTCGCGGTGACGTGGGAGGACGGCGAGTGGTGGCCGCAGTGGCGGTTGCCCGACGGATTGAAGGAGACCGCGTGGCGGGCGCAGGTCGCGCAGCGCACTCCGCCGGTGCTCATGGTCAATGGCGGGGGAGGGATGCTCGATGACCTGATGGGGCGGCTGTTCCATTGGACGGTCAACGCTCTGCTGGCGGACCTGGCGGATCCGCCGAAGGGGCGGCAGGCGTTCGTGCGGTCGCTGCTGGATTCGGAGCCGCTGCGGCGGGCGACGCCGGAGGTGGCCACGGATCTGGCGCTGTGGCGGTCGTCGGCGGCGGGCGAGGACGTCCGGTTGCTGTTGGTGCTCGAGGAGCCCGAGGATTTCGACGATCCCGATCATGGGCGGGTCATCGACATCGTCAACCGGAGAGGCGGGGACGGAGCGGGCGGCGGAGCGGGAGCCGGTGGTCTCGGCGGGGACGACGGCGAGGGCCTGTGGTGGCCGCTGCGCATGCACTACCGCATCGGGGTCGATGCCCCCGAGCGACTGGATCCCGCGATGTGCCGTGGGTCGGTGCTCACGCAGCTGCGTCCGCAGCTGGAGGTGGCGCAGCGGGCGTTCCCGGTGTTCCGCGACGCCATTTCGGAAGGCGACGGGCTGGACCTGCTGCTGAGCCCGAAGCAGGTCGTGGAGTTGGTGGCCCGCGGCGTCGATGATCTGCGCGACGCCGGCATCGCCGTCATGCTCCCGCGGTCGTGGGTCAATGCCCGGCCGTCGCTGAGGTTGGAAGTCGACCCGCAGGAGAAGCAGCCGACGGGATCGGTGCGCGGCGCCACGGAGTCGCGCGTCGGATTCGACCAGATCGTGGACTACAAGTGGCGGCTGACGCTCGGCGACGAGGTGCTGTCGGACGACGAGATTCGCCGTCTGTCCGACTCCGGCTCCGGTCTCGTGCGATTGCGCGACACGTGGATCGCGGCAGATCCGGAAGCGACGCGCAAGGCCCTGAAGTTCCTCGAGGAGCAGACGAAGGCCGGCGAGGCCACCGGAAAGGGCTCGGCGTCCTTGCGCGAGATCCACTTCGCCGAAGGTGCGGTGTCGCAGGCCCCGGTGCCCGTCGACGTCGACGCCCGTGGTTGGGCGCGATCTCTGTACGGCTCCACCGTCGAGGGCCGGTACACCGACGCCTCCGAAGGCTCCGTCGGCGACGTCGTCGAGTTCGATCGGCCCCGGGTGCCCACCCCCGACGGCTTCGTCGGCGAGCTGCGCGAATACCAGCGCCGCGGCCTCGACTGGCTGGCGTGGATGTCCGACGCCGGTTTCGGCGTGATCCTCGCCGACGACATGGGGCTGGGAAAGACGGTGCAGATCCTCGCCCTCCTGCTCCACGAGAAGGAGGCGCGTCTCGCCGCCGAAACCGACGAGGAGCGCCGCGCCCGCGAGGCACTCGACGCCGCACTCGACGCGGGAGGCCCCTCGGTGCGGGCGCTGGACGGCGTCGTAAAGCGATACCCGACCCTGCTGGTCGCGCCGATGTCCGTCGTGGGGAACTGGGCGAAGGAGGCGGCGAAGTTCGCGCCGGGCCTTGCCGTGAAGGTGCTCCATGGCGGCAACCGGCCGCGCGGCGAGGAACTGAAGCGCGTCGCCGAGGGGGCGGACCTCGTGGTGACCACCTACGGCATCATCGCGCGCGACCCCGGCGAATGGGGTGCGGTGCAGTGGGATCACGTCATCCTCGACGAGGCGCAGGCGGTGAAGAACCCCAACACCGCCGTGGCCAGGGCCGTCCGGCTGCTGCCCGCGCGCCAGCGGATCGCGCTGACCGGCACGCCCGTGGAGAACAACCTGGGCGAGTTGCGGTCGATCATGGACTTCTGCAACCGCAACATCCTCGGCTCGGCGCGGTCGTTCCGGTCGCGGTTCGCCGCGCCCATCGAGCGCGACGGCAACGAGCAGGTCGCCGACGAGCTCCGCGCGATCACCGCACCGTTCATCCTGCGGCGCATGAAGACCGACCCCGGCATTCTCGATGACCTGCCGGAGAAGGACGAGGCGATCACCGTCGTGCCGTTGACCGCCGAGCAGGCGCTGTTGTACCGCGGGTGGGTGAAGGAGCTCGAGAAGGAGGTCGATGCCGCGAAGGGGATGAAGAGGCGGGCGCTGGTGTTGCAGGGCATCACCAAGCTCAAGCAGATCTGCAACCATCCCGCGCATTTCCAGGCCGACGGATCACCGCTGCTCAATCGTGGGCGGCACCGGTCGGGGAAGGTCGCGGAACTGGAGCGCATCGTCGACGCCGCGGTGCTCGCCGACGAGCGCGTGCTCGTGTTCACCCAGTACACGGCGTTCGGGCACATGCTGCAGCCGTGGCTGTCGGATCGCCTGGGCCGCGAGATCCCGTTCCTCCACGGCGGGGTCACGCGCGCGGCGCGGCAGCGGATGGTCGACGAGTTCAACGCCGAGTCCGGGGCGCCGGTGATGGTGCTCAGCCTCAAGGCCGGCGGCACGGGCCTGAATCTCACGGCGGCCAATCACGTGGTGCACGTCGACCGGTGGTGGAATCCGGCGGTGGAGGACCAGGCCACCGACCGCGCGTACCGCATCGGCCAGCGGCGCGACGTGCAGGTGCACAAGCTCGTGGCCAAGGGCACCATCGAGGAACGCATCGACCAGGTCATCGCCGGCAAGGTAGATCTGGCGCGGGCGGTGATGCCCACCGGCGAGTCGTGGCTGACCGAGCTGGGCCTGGACGAGCTCCACCACCTGTGGAAGCTCGACGACGCCCGATCGCACCGCGCAGCGGCCGCCGCCGAGGCCGGGCACACCGTCGAGGATGAGTGGGCGCGGGAGACGGCGGAGAAGAAGGCGGCGAAAAAGGCGGCGAAAAAGGCCGAGGAAAACGCGGGGGCCGCGGAGAACTCGGCGGCGATGAACGACGCGTCGCTGGCCGACGTGATCGAGTTCGGCGCGAAGTCCGGCCGGGCGAAGAAGGAGGGCCGCCATGGCGAACGGTGATGTGACCTGGGGCGACAACGTCATTTACGCCGACTTCGGTGCGCGCGCCGCCGGCGGTACGGGCGGATCGGGCACCGGCAAGGGCTCCCGCGGCGCCTCCCGGGGTGGGCGGGGGAGGAAGGATGCGGCGGGTCGTCGTATAGCTGGGGCGAAGTCCCTGGCGCCGCGCACCGTCGTGGCGCGGAGGCTGTACGACTCCGCGGTGAACTGGGCCGACGACGGGCGGCTGGAACGCGGCGAGGCGTACTGCCGCGATGGCAACGTGCTGGGGTTCCGCATGGTCGACGGGCAGATCGTCGGCGAAGTCAAGGGCAGCCAGCTCGAGCCGTTCACCGTGGTGATCAAGTTGCCGTACCGCGACGCCGGGGCCGCCGACGGGGTGCTGCGGTGGTTGGCGGAGGCGGACGGGGCCGCCGACGATCTCGCGCGCGGCGTCCTGCCCGATGCGCAACTGGACGAGCTGCTGCTGTCGACGACCGAGGCCCCGACGCCGCGGTGCTCCTGCCCCGACCCGATTCCGGTGTGCAAGCACGTCATCGCGGTGCTCACCGCCGCGGCGCGCGCCATCGACGATGAGCCGATGAACGCGCTGGAGCTGCGCGGCATCGGCGTGCACGAGGCGAAGCACCGGCTGGCGGGGCTGATGGCGCAGGCCGCGGCGAAATCGGCCGCGAAGCACGGGGCGGATGGTGACGGAGGCGGGCCCGTGCGCAGGAAGACGGGGCCGAAGGCGACGGATCCCGTGATCGAACTGGTGGAACGCGACTTCTGGGGCAACGACCTGCCGTCCATCGAGGTGCCGACGCCGGAGCCCATGGTCGTGCTGCGCGACACCGACCCGACGCTGCTGCATGCGGCGCTGCGGTCGGCGACGGTGCTGTCGGTGGAGACGCTGCGGGCGGTGTCGGATCTCGAAGACTGCTGGGACCACCTGACGTCGCCGCCGTCCTTCGATGACGTCGACATCGGCGACGGGCCGGGGCGGCCGCGGGGAGAGGATGACGACGGCGTCATCGCGACGTCCTTCGATGACGATGACGATGACGATGACG
>NZ_DURI01000052.1 GCF_012837295.1 Corynebacterium sp.
GCCGAGCCGATGGACATCGGCCCCGCCCCGACGTGGCGCAACCTGCGCTTCCCCACGGCCGACATCCCGGCCGAGGCCACCGCGGTGCGCCTGGTGGTCAAGGACGAGAACCTGGCCAAGGGCGAGTGGATCGCCGTCACCCCGCCGCGTCTGGCGGAGCTGACGCCGATGCCGCAGGTGATCGACGCGTCGGTGCCGACCATCCCGGACTGGGCGGTGGCGTTCCAGTTCCCGTGCCAGCGCCCGTTCGACCACTTCGCCGGCGTGGCGGAGAACCCGAAGTTCCGCATCACCCCGGACCGCGACCTGAAGGTGTCGTCGACGGACACGTGGATGTCGCTGAGCGCCGGTGGCGTGCTGGGCATGTCCGACGCCGTCAACGAGTCGGTGGCGGTGCCCGCGTACCAGAACCACGACTGGAACCGTGACTGGGGCATCGTCGAGGCGCTGCAGTCCCGCCCGAACCCGGACGGCGTCCGCCCGGAGCCGGCGGTCATCGACCACGAGGAGATCACCCGCTCCGGCCTGTGGTCGCCCGGGCCGATGATCGCGGAGGAGGACTAGTTCCTCCCGGGCGCGCCGTCGCTTGACGACGGCCCACCCACCCGCTTCCGGCCCGTGAACCCGGGTCCCTCCCGCACCGTGGAGGGGCCCGGGTTCCGCCGTTTCCGGGGCAGCTCGGGGGCCGGGGAGCGGCGTCCGCGTGCATGACGGACAATGGGGCGGTGAGCAACATCGATGGTTTCGGGCAGGGCGGCGACGCCGGCGGGCACGGTTTCGGGCACGGCAGCGGCCAGGACGGCGAAGCCGTCGCACCGATCCTCGTCGCGGCGGTCGTCGTCACCGACGATCGAGGCCGCGTGCTGACGGTCCGCAAGGCCGGCACCGACCGCTTCATGCTCCCCGGCGGCAAACCGGAGGAAATCGCCGGGGTGGATGGGCGGCGTCGTGAAGCGCCCGCGGAGACCGTGATCCGTGAGTTCCGCGAGGAACTCGGCGCGGAGCTGGACCCCGGGAAGCTGGCCGACTGGGGCGTCGTCGCCGATGCCGCGGCGAACGAGCCGGGACGGTCGGTGGTGGGGCATCACCAGCGCTACCTCGGGACGGTGCCGGAGGTGTCGCCGCAGGCGGAGATCGAGGAAATCCGGTGGGTCGACCCGCGTTTCCCGACCGGGCGGCTGGCGCCGATGCTGACCAACCACACGCTGCCGCGGCTTCGCGACGGGGCGCCGGCCAGGGAGATTTCGGCGGTGACCGTGTTCGCGGGTTCCACCGACGGCGCCGACCCGGCGTGGCGCACGGCGGCGGAGGAGCTGGGGCGGGAGCTCGGGCGCGAACGCGTGGAGATCGTCTACGGCGGCGCGTCGATCGGCCTGATGGGCGCCGTGGCCGACGGGGCGCTGGCCGAGGGCGGGCGCGTCACCGGCGTCATCCCGACGTTGCTGCGCGACCGCGAAATCGCCCACCGCGGGTTGTCCCACCTGGAGACCGTGGACACGATGGCGCAGCGCAAGGACCGGATGTACGCGCTCGGCGACGCGTTCATCGCGCTGCCCGGCGGCGCCGGCACGCTGGAGGAATTCTTCGAGGTGTGGACGCGCCAGCACATCGGCATCC
>NZ_DURI01000053.1 GCF_012837295.1 Corynebacterium sp.
CTGCTGCTCGGCGCGTCGACGTTCGTGCCCGGCGCGCTGACCGGCCTGTTCCGGCATCGCCGCCTCGGCATCGGTCTGCTCATGACCATCAGCGCCATCGGCGCCGTCCTCCTCGGGTACGTCGCCGAGGCCGCGGCCCTGGCGTTCCTGTACTCCATCTCGGAGGCTCTCGAGGACAAGGCGATGGACCGCGCCCGCCGCGGCCTGCGTTCGCTGCTCTCCCTCATCCCCGACACGGCGACGGTGATCGACCCGGATTGCGGTTCGCGCCGCACCATCCCCGCGCGCGAGATCCGTCCCGGCATGCGGTTGGCGGTGCCCGCGGGTGGGCGGGTGCCCACGGATTCTTTGCTTGACGACGCTTACGCCACCGTCGATTCCTCATCCGTGACGGGCGAGTCGATCCCCGTGGAGGTCGCCGCCGGCGACGAGATCATGGCCGGCGTCATCGCGGTCGGCGCCCCGATGACGGTGACGGCGACCGCGCCCGGCGACGACAATTCCCTGACCGCCGTGGTGCGCCTGGTCGAGGACGCCCAGGCGGAGAAGGGCGACCGCGCCCGCATCGCCGACCGCATCGCCCGGCCATTGGTGCCCGGCGTGCTCGTGCTGGCGGCGGTCGTGGCGATCATCGGTTCCCTGCTCGGCGATCCGGTCGAGTGGATCACCCGGGCCCTGGTGGTGCTGGTGGCCGCCTCCCCGTGCGCGCTGGCCATTTCGGTGCCGGTGACCGTGATTTCGGCCATCGGCGCGGCCAGCCGCTTCGGCGTCGTGGTGAAGTCCGGTGCCGCGTTCGAGCGGCTCGGCGCGATCGGCCGCGTCGCCATCGACAAGACAGGCACCCTGACCCGCAACGAACCGACGGTCACCGCCGCCATCGCGTCGAAGCCCATGCGCGAGCGGGGCGTCACCGCCGATGACGTCCTGGACTGTGCGGCGGCCCTGGAACGGCATTCGACGCACCCCTTGGCCGCCGCCATCACGGCGGGAGCTCTCCGACGGGAGGCCGGAACACCCGGGGCCGACGGCGCCACCGAACGAGTCGATGCGGCCGAACGAGCGGCCACCACCGAACCCCCGATCGCGGTCGATGTGCGGGAACGTGCGGGCACGGGACTGACGGGCACCGTCGGGGGCACGGCCATCGCCGTCGGCAGCCCGCGCAACCTCGACCCCGGCGATCTCCGCGACGAGGTGCACCGGCTCGAAGCCGACGGCAACACCGTGGTCGTGGTCCACCGGGACGGCGAACCCGCGGGCATCATCGCCGTGCGCGATGAACTGCGCCCCGAAGCCGCCGAGACCGTCGCCGCACTCGAGCGCGCCGGCATCGGCGTCACCATGCTCACCGGCGACAACCGCCGTGCCGCGCATGCGCTGGCAAAGCAGGTCGGCATCGGCGACGTCCGCGCCGAACTGGCCCCGCGCGACAAATCCGATGCCGTGACGGAGCTGGCCGCCGCCGGGCACGGCCGCGGCCAGGGCGTCGCCATGATCGGCGACGGCATCAACGACGCGCCCGCGCTGGCCTCGGCCGACATCGGCATCGCCATGGGCGCCACCGGCTCCGATGCCGCCGTCGAGTCCGCCGACGTTGCGTTCACCGGCCATGACCTGCGGTTGCTGCCCAAGGCTCTGGAACATGCCCGCCGCGGCCGCCGGATCATGGAGCAGAACATCGGCCTGTCCCTGCTCATCATCGTGGGGCTGCTGCCGCTGGCACTGACCGGCGTCCTCGGCCTGGCGGCGGTGGTGTTCATCCACGAAGTCGCGGAAGTGGTGGTCATCCTCAACGGGCTCAGGGCGGCGAAGGCGAAGATCTGACTCCCGGGTGCCGGGCATCACCCGGCCCGAGGGAATACCCTTCACCGGGCCCGGGTTATATGGGGTTGGCCGTTCGCGGCCGCGCGGCAACCCCCGCACCCGCCCCTGGGCCGGTTCCCGGATCAATGCCCCGCCTGCCTCCACCCCCGACAGGAGCCCTCCCGTGAATTATCTCGCCAGGATCCTCGGCACCACCAAGGTGCTGTGGCCCTTCTACGTGGGCATCGTCATCAGCTCGATCGGCACCGCGATCGCCTCGCTGGTCAGCCCGTTCTTGATCCGCGACGCCACGGACACCATCGTCGACGCCATCGGTGCCGGTGACCCGGACACGGTCGCCCGCGCGGTGACGGCGATCGTCTGGTTGGCCATCGGCCTGCTCATCGCGGACCTGGTGCAGACGGTCGTGCACAACATAGGCGGCTACCTCGGCGACGTGATGACCTCCCGCATGCGCGAGATTCTGTCCACCCGCTACTTCGCCAAGCTCCTGTCGCTGCCGCAGCGCTACTTCGACGACCAGGTCACGGGCACCATCATCGCCCGCCTGGAACGGTCGATCACCAACGTCACGCAGTTCCTGCAGTCGTTCTCCAACAACTTCTTCCCCATGCTGCTCACCGTCTTCGCGGTGCTCGGCATCACCGGTTGGCACTACTGGCCGCTGGCGCTGCTGCTGGCGACGGTCTTCCCCACCTACATGTGGCTGACCACGCTGACGTCGAAGCGCTGGCAGAAGATCGAGGGCAAGAAGAACGAGCAGGTCGACATCGCCGGCGGCAGGTTCGCCGAGGTCGTCGGCCAGGTCAAGGTCGTCCGCTCCTTCACCGCCGAGGTCCGCGAGGTCGATGATTTCGCCGGCCATTACGACCGCACCGTGGGCCTGACCCGCGAGCAGTCGTCGTGGTGGCACCGCATGGACGCCCTGCGCGGCGGCCTGCTCAACCTCATCTTCTTCGGCATCTACCTGCTGCTGTTCTTGCGCACGCTCCACGGAGACTTCACCATCGGCACCATGGTCATGCTCATCCAGCTGGTGAACATGGCCCGTCAGCCGGCGATGATGATGAGCTTCCTCGTCGACGCCGCGCAGCGCGCCGTCGCCGGTTCCCGCGACTACTTCGACGTCATGGCGCTCGAACCGGAGGCGTCCGCGCCGAAGGAACTCGTCGCGGCCGCCGCCACCGACGGCGGCGGAAACGCAAGCGCCGGGTCGTCGTCAAGCGAGGGCGAGGACGGCGCGGCAGCCCGCACCGCCCCGGCCCGCCTGGCCCCGCCCGCCGACGGCTCGCCCGTCATCGATCTGGACGACGTGTCCTTCGCGTACGAGGAGGGCAACCCGGTCCTCGAGGGCGTGACGTTCACGGCCGGGCGCGGCGAGAAGGTCGCGCTCGTCGGTGAATCCGGCGGCGGCAAGTCGACGCTGGTCAATCTCCTGCTCGGCTTCTACCAGCCCACCGACGGCACGCTGAAGGTGTGCGGCGCCGACGTGCGCGACGTCGACATGGACGAACTGCGCAATTCGGTCGGCGTGGTGTTCCAGGACGCGGCGCTGTTCTCCGGCACCATCCGCGAGAACATCGCCTACGGCCGGCCCGACGCCACCGACGCCCAGATCGAGGACGCCGCGCGCCGCGCCAACGCCGACGGGTTCATCCGCCGCTTCCCCGACGGCTACGACACCACGATCGGCGAGCGCGGCCTGAAACTGTCCGGCGGGCAGAAGCAGCGCGTGGCCATCGCGCGGGCGATCCTCAAGGACGCTCCGGTGCTGCTGCTCGACGAGGCGACCTCCGCGCTGGACACCAAGGCCGAGCGCGAGGTGCAGCGCGGCCTGGAGAAGCTCATGGAGGGCCGCACGACGGTCATCATCGCCCACCGTCTGTCGACGATCTCGAACGTCGACACCATCGTCACCCTCGACCGGGGCCGCGTCGGCGAGGTCGGCTCCCCCGCCGAGCTGGCGGTGTCCGGCGGCATCTACGCCGAGCTGCTCAAGCTCACCGCGTCGGCGTCGGCGGCCGATCGCAAGCGCCTGAAGAAGTACGGCCTGGAGGTCTAGCGGGCGGCGCCGGGAAGCTGGGCGGGCCGCCCTACGCGGCGCGGCCGGCCCAGGACACGAGCTCGTTGCCCAGGATTTCGGGGCGGCGGGGGCCGTCGTAGGCGAAGAGCGTGACGTAGTCGGCGAAGGTGAACGCGTCGGCGGCTGCGTCCTGATGCTGGGCGGCGGGGGCGGCCAGTGCGGCGGTCATGGCTGGGAGTCTCCGGGAATTCGTGTGCGGGCTGTCTTTCGCTTTGCGACGAGTACGTCCGCGCGACAACCGCAGGAGCCCGGAAGGGGCGCGCTAGGGTCGCGGCGCGGACGGGTGACAGCAACACATCGAGGGCGACGGAACCGCACGATGAGTGTTCGCGTGGACCATCGGGTGCTCCCTTCCGTCGATGTGGCGTTCCCGGGCCGGATTCCCCGGCGGGTGGCCGGGGTCGTCCCCGGCGGCTAATGAACAACTTAGTCTATTTCGGGGCCCGCACCAACCCCCTCCCCCGAAAAATTCAGCGTGAATCGAATCACGCCCCTGCGGTGGCGTAGGAGCGCGGGCGCTCCGGCGCGTCACTCCCCGCTGCCGTGCGGGAGCGTCACGGCCGCGGCACGAGGTAGCGGCCGGCCGCCGGCACCGCTTCGACGGTGACGGGTAGGAGGGCCATGACGTCCCCGTCGGCGTAGGCGCGGTGCCCGCCGACGCCGAGAAACTCGACGCGCGCGCTGCGGGTGCGGTGGACGGTGACTTCGTCGACCTCGACGTGCTCGCCGGTGAAGACCTTGGAAAACGTCAGCGCCGCTTTAGTCCGCGACGCGCGGCCGACCACCGTGACGTCGAGAAGCCCATCCGAGTGGTCCGCGGTCGGGCAGATCTTCATCCCGCCGCCGTAACTGCGGGTGTTGCCGAACGCGGCCAACGTCACCGGATCGTCGAGCACCGTGCCATCGTCGAGGGTGATGCGGAACGGCAGCGAGTGGAAGTTGAGGAACTCCGCGACGATGGCCAGGTTGTACCGCATCCGCCCGTGGGGCCAGGTCATCGAATTCACCCGGTCCGAAACCAGGGAGTCGAACCCCGAGCACATGACGGTGCCGAACCAGCGCGACGTCCCGTCGTCGGCCGTGATCCGCCCGAGGTCGGTGGTGATGGCGAAACCGTCGGCGACCACGTCGGCCGCCGCTTCCGGCGAACTGGGCAGGTGGTACTCGCGGGCGTGGTCGTTGCCCGTGCCGGCCGGGATGATCCCCAGCGGGAGACCGGTGCCCGCCTGCACCTGCAGCGCGAGGTTGATCATGCCGTCGCCGCCGACCACCACGAGGGCGTCGACGCGCTCATCGGCGGCAACTTCGGCCAACAGATCGCGGGAAGCCGCCTCATCGCGGCCCTGCACCGCCACGACCGACACGCCCCGTTCCGTGAGGCGCGCCATCGCCCGCTCGGCGGCGTGCGAGGCGCAGCCGTGACCCGCACGCGGGTTCGTCACCAGCGCAACGGCGCCGACGTCGACCCAGCCCATGGGGTACTTCTCGCGATCGAAACTCACGGCACCAGTGTGCCAGGATTCATGATCCCCGCGGGGTCGATCGCCGTTTTGATGCCGCGCAAGATGGCGACGCCGACGTCGCCGATCTCGTCCGCCAGGTACGGCAGGTGGTCCGAACCGACCGCGTGGTGATGGGTGATCGTCCCGCCGCCGTCGACGATCGCCCGCGACGCCGCGTCCTTCGTCGCCCGCCACTGGCCCCGCGGATCCTCCGACTGGGCGGCGACGACGGTGAAGTACAGCGATGCGCCGGTGTCGTAGACGTGGCTGATGTGACACAGCACGAACGCGGGCGCAGGCGCCAGCGCCGAGGTCACGGCCTCGGCGACCGAGGCATGCAGCGCCGGGATGTTCGACCAGGTGGTCGCGGTTTCCAGGGTTTCGCACAATGCCCCGGCGTCGATGAGCGCGTCGCGCAGGACCGGAGCGCCGAAGCGGCCGTGCTCCCATGCCCGGGCGGGCTCCTCCCCGAGGGAGCGGCCGCCGTGCGCCTCGAGGATCGCCCTGGTCCGGGCCATTCGCGCCTCGACGTCGGAATCCGCTCCGGCGTCGCCCGGCCCCTCGTACATCGTGATGCACAGGCAGCCCGGATCGAGGTCAACCTCCCCGATGCCGTCGGTGGCTCCCGCCAGGTTGACCATGGTCTCGGATTCGTCGGAAAGCCTGATCACCGTCGGTCCCGCGCCGAGCTGCGCGACCTCGCGCAATCCCGCCGCGCCGGCCGCGAAATCCGGGAAACGGTACGCCTCGTGGCGGACGACCTCCGGGGCGCGGTGCACGCGCACCCGCACCTTCGCGATCACCCCGAACGCCCCCTCCGACCCCAGGAACACCTCGCGCAGGTCGGGCCCCGCGGCCGATGCGGGGGCGCGGCCGGTGTCCGCGATCCCGGTGGGCGTGACGACGGTCAGCCCGCGCACCATGTCGTCGAAACGCCCGTACCCCGCGGAATCCTGGCCGGAGGAGCGCGTCGCCGCATAGCCGCCGATGGTGGCGTAGGGGAAGGACTGGGGGAAGTGCCCCAAAGACCAGCCCTTCTCCCCCAGCAAGCGCTCGGCCTCCGGACCCGTGAGGCCGGCGCCGAGGGTGACCTCCCCCGACACCTCGTCGAGGTCCTCGACGTCGCGGAACCGCGCCAGATCCACGGAGATCACCGCGCCGTGGCGGCCACGTTCGGGGTTGACGCCGCCGACGACGGAGGAGCCGCCGCCGAATGGCACGACGGCGATGCCGCGCTCGGAACACAGCTCCAGCACGGCGAGGATTTCCTCCGCCGACCCCGGGGCGACGCAGACGTCGGGGGCCTCGATGACATCGCCCGAGCGCCAATCCAGCAGGTCGAGATACGACTTCCCCCGGGCCCGACCCAAACGCTGGTCACGGTCGGATGAAACAGCCCCGGCGCCCACGATGTTCTCCAGCGCCGCACGGTCGTCGTCGTCAAGCATGGGCTCGGACAACCGCACATCCGCGAGCTCCGGGCGCGACCCGGAGTCCGGATTCAGGCCGAGGAAATTCGACAGCAGGCCACGGGTGCCCCGGCCCAGCGGGCGCGCCTCTTCCGGGGTACCCCACAGGAAGGGGTGCATCGGCGGGACGGGGACGGGCTGCGGAGAGCCGGCGTCGGTCATGGGACACAGCTTAGATTCCCGCCCGAACACGGTTGACGGAGACCCCGAAGATGCATAGACCCCTCTGTCTACTTTGCGGGCCGGCCGGGTGTATGGTGAGCCGCATGCCTGACGTGACCTTCCCCGACATCGCCACCCTGCGCGCCCGCGGCACCCTGAAGTGGACGGCCTACCCGGAGGACGTGCTGCCCCTGTGGGTCGCCGAATCCGACGCCGCCACCTGCCCCGCCGTCCTCGACGCCGTGCGCGAAGCCGTCGACCGCGAGTACTTCGGCTACCCGCGCCGCAGCGTCGCCGATCTCGCCGACGCCACGTCCGACTGGTACGCCGACCACTACGGCTGGCGCCCGTCCCCCGACCGCATCCACCCCGTCGCCGATGTCGTGCGCGGCGTGACCCTGGCCGTTCGGTACCTGACCCGGCCCGGCTCCGCGATCGTTCTGCCGGTGCCGGCGTACATGCCCTTCTTCGAGGTCGGGCCCGCCGCCGACCGCGACATCGTGCACGTGCCCACGCTTTCCGACGGCCCCGATCCCGCCGCGGTGGAAAAGGCCTTCGCCGGCGGCGCCGGCAGCCTGATCCTGTGCAACCCGAACAACCCGCTGGGCTTCACGTTCACCGCCGAGCGCATCGCCGAACTCGCCGACATCGCCGCGAAGTACGGCGCGCGCATCATTTCCGACGAGATCCACGCCCCCGTGGTCCTCGACGGCCGTCACGTCCCCGCCGCCTCGGCGTCCGCAACCGCCGAGGCCGTGACCATCACCGTCACCGCCACCTCGAAGGGCTGGAACACCGCCGGGCTGAAGTGCGCGCAGATGATCCTCAACGAGTCCGACGACGAAACGTGGCGCGGCCTGGCCCACGTGATCAAGGAGGGCGTGTCCACCCTGGGCATGGTGTCCGCCACCGCCGCCTATCGCGACGGCGGCGCCTGGCTCGAGGAGTTCAAGGACGTCCTGCGCGCCAACCTGGACGTCATCGAGCGCCGCCTGCCGGAGGTCGCCCCCGGTGCCGTGCTCGACCGGCCGCAGGCGTCCTACCTGGCGTGGATCGACTTCCGCGGCGTCGAGGGCATCGTCGACCGCGACGGCAATCCCGTGGAGCCGCAGAAGTGGCTGCTGGACAACGCGAAGGTGGCCCTCAACCCCGGCCCCGCGTTCGGCGAGGGCGGTGAGGGCCACGTCCGGCTGAACTTCGCCACCTCCCCCGAGATTCTCGGGGAGGCGCTGGACAGGATCGGCGCGGCGCTGGCGAAGTAGACCCACGACGCGATTCAACCCCCGGGAGCGGAAGCTCCCGGGGGTTGAATCATGGGGGGCGACTTCGAAGGGCCCGCCAGTTTCGGGGTTTAGACCCGCACGCCGTTGACCGTCAGCGAACCGTCGGCGTTGACGGTGACGTCGGCCGCCATGGCGGCGGCCATGTTCATGCGCAGATGCGACGCGCGGCCGTCGGTGCGGTCGAGCGGGAAGCCCGAGTCGATCGCGGTGACCTCGAGGACCTTCACGCGCTGCTCGTCCGTGAGCTGCGGGTGGGTGGTCGCCAGCAGGCCGGCGTAACCCTGCGGCACCGTCACGGCGACGCCGGCCTCGCCGACGCGGTTGAAGCCGTAGGTCATGCGCTCGGTGTACTGCGCGATCGCGGCATCGTCCGACAGGTAGGGAGTGTCCGCGGCGATGCACTCGGCCAGCGTCGAGCCGCAGCGCCACTCGAGCTCCGCGCGCAGCTCCGCGGCGGCGGCCTGGATCAGCGGGCGGAACTGCGGGTCCGCCCAGCGGTCCGCGGCGGCCTGGTTGCCCATCATGCGGCCGCCCATGACGTCGAGCGGGTAGTGCACGCCCATGACCAGGCGGGACTGTCCGGCCTCGGAGGACCTCGCCTGGATCTGCGGGGCGACCTCCGGCAGCATCATCGACATCAGCGTCGCCGTCCACGCGGCCTTGTTCGTGTGGCCCGACGGGTAGGCCGGGGTTTCCGAGTACGGATCGTCATCGCCCGGGTTGTCGCGGTAGTAGCGCTCGATGCGCTCCGGCGCGACCACGAAGGGCCGGTCGTAGTTGTACGTGTACTTCTCGGCGAACGAGGACGACGCGATTCCGCCCGCGCGGGCCAGGTTGCCGGACATCAGGGCGGTCATCTTCGGCAGACGACCCTCCTCCACCGCCGCGCGGAAGTGGGTGCCGAGGTTCTCGCCGAAACCGGCGGAGAGGTTGACCAGCGGATCGTCGTGGTCGTCCTGCAGCGCCAGCAGCTGGGCGGCGCGATCGTCCTTGGCGGCGTTGTTGATGCGCACGACGATCTCGAGGTTCTCGTCCATCACCTCGGGATGGTTCTGCTGCAGATCCCGGAACGGGTCGACCACCGAGTGGTAGAACACGCCTTCGCCGGAAGCGTCCGACGGGAAGGCGCGCGCGATGTAGTCGGCCGGGAACGGCTGCGGGACCGGCGCGCCGTTCTCGTCGACCGCCGGGGCGTTCTGTCCCGGCACGAAGCTGGGCGCGCCCATCGGCGGAATGCCGGTGACGCCCGGCAGCGCGTCGCCGGTGGCGCCCGGAACCGCGTCCCCGACCTCGCCGGGCACGGCATCGCCCTGGCCCTGGCCCTCCGGGGCCACGGCGCCACCGGGCAGGCCCGGGATGACGTCGCCGATGCCCGGAATGGAATCGCGGGACGGCAGCCCCGGCAGATCCTGGGCGCCGGCGGCGGGGGCCAGCGGCAGGGTGATGGCGAGGGCGGTGACGGCTGCGGCGGAACGCAGTCCGGCACGGAGGAAACGGCGGGAACCGGTCTTCACGGTGCGGATACTCCTGAGGCGGGATTCGATTTCTCGAAGCGGGGCGGGAACGCGCGGCGCCCACGCGGGGCTGCCGCCGTCAATCCGAGATCGGATGAATCTTATCCCGGAATCCTTTCCAAACGGAGGCAAACCGTCAACCGCGGAGTTAATGGACCATGAACCCGAGGTGACGCCAACGGTCCCCGCCAAAACTTTCCCGCCTCCCCGGCGACCGCTCCGGCTGCCGTTGCGACGAACTGCTCCGTAGAACCGGTTCGGCGAACTGCTCCGACGAATTGCGCCGTCGAACTGCTCCGTCGAACTACTTCGCCGAGTAGTCGTAGAAGCCGATGCCGGACTTGCGGCCGAAGCGGCCCGCCTCGACCATGCGCTTGAGCAGCGGCGGGGCGGCGTAGGTGGGCTCGGCGTACTCGTCGTACATCGCGTCGGCGATGAACTTCACGGTGTCCAGGCCGACCATGTCCGCCAGGGTCAGCGGGCCCATCGGGTGGGCGCAGCCGTTGACCATGCCGGCGTCGATGTCCTCCTTGGTGGCCACGCCGTCCTGCAGCATGCGGATCGCGCCGAGGATGTACGGCACGAGCAGCGCGTTGACGATGAACCCGGAGCGGTCGGTCGCCTTGATCACGGTCTTGCCCAGCGCCTCGGACGCGTAGGCGTGCGCGCGCTCGGCCTGGACCTCGCCGGTGGACAGGGTGACCACGTGCTCGACCAGCGGCAGGACCGGCACGGGGTTGAAGAAGTGCAGGCCCATGACGCGCTCGGGGCGCTTGGTCGACGCCGCGATCGACTGGATGGGCAGCGAGGAGGTGTTCGAGGCCAGGATCGCGTCGGGGTCCTCCACGACCTCGTCGAGCTGCGAGAAGACGCTCGCCTTGACCTCCGGGTTCTCCACGATGGCCTCGATGACCAGCTGGCGGTCCTTGAAGTCGGAGAAGGAGGTGGTCCACGAAATGCGGCCCAGGATCTCGTCGCGCTCGGCCTGCTCGAGCTTGCCGCGGGACACGGCCTTGTCCAGGGACTTCTCGATGCGCTGCTTGCCGCCGTCGAGGAACTCCTGCTTGGCCTCCCACACCAGGACGTCACTGCCGGCCTTAGCGCAGACTTCGATGATGCCGGAGCCCATCTGACCGGCGCCGACGACGCCGACTCGGGTGATTTCATTAGCCATGTTCGGTTCACTCCCGTGGTTTCGGTTGCGGGGCGATCATCCCCGGCAACCTCACGGGCCGCCGTCGTGATCGCGCTCACGTTCTCCCGCCCACGTTACCGGCGATTCACGGTTGCCGCGCAGGAATTCGCCCATCCCCCGAACCGTTCGGCCCCGGTGCATACGGTCCCGGGCAAACGCCCCCCCCGGGCCGATCCCGGATCGATCAGCGCGGCGGCAGCGTGGGCAGCTTCGCGGCGAGCTCCTTGAGCCGGTCCGACGACTCCCGGGCGACCGCGGCCACGTCGGGGTCGCCGGCTTCGGCAAGCCCGGCCCACGCTTCCCGCAGCCGCGGCACGTGCACTCGCAGCATGTCGCCGAAAGCGCCCGCCGCCTGCTCTCCGGACGCGCCCAACACCTTCTGGAGCTCGTCCTCGGTGAGCATCGACGCTCCGCCCTCGGAATCCAGACGGTCGGTCTGCGTTTCCAGGATGCCGCGGAACTCCCCCGCCACGGCCTTGAGTTCGCCGGACACGGCGCCGTCGGCCTGGATGTGCTCGGCGGCGCGCAGCAGCTGCTCGGCGTCGGCGACCAGGTGCGCGGCCCTTTGCTTGGCGACGTCCGCGTCCCCGACCGAGGGTGCGGAACCCTGCGGCGGTTCCTGGTTTCCGGCGGTGCTGGGGTCGTAGCCGCATCCGGTCAACGCCAGTGCGGCGGCGAGGCCGGCCGTCGCAAAGCCATGCCGCAGGCGGGCAAGGCCCGTACGGCGGGCGCAACGACCCGAACGCACTACTCGACCTCCAGCTCGCCCATGCGGTCCCAACCGTCCTTGCCCTCGAGGGACTGGGAGACGATGCGCGGGGTCTCCGTCAGCAGGGGCTGCATGGTGTCCATGGCGGCCTTGAAGTGGTCGGAATTGACGTGCGCCTCGGCGGCGTCGTCCTCGAAAGCCTCGACCAGGACGTACTCGTTGGGATCCTCGACGGAGCGGGACCACTCGAACCACTTGTTTCCGGCCTCCGCGCGGGTGGCGGCGGTGAAATCGGCGACGTGGGTCATCCACTCGTCGGCGTACTCGGGCTTCACGGGGAACTTGACGACGATGAAGATCATGCCGCCAGCATACGTGCGCCCTGCACGCCGACCCGGCCCCCTTTCGCCGTGGGCGATCAGGAGGACGGGGACCTCGTCGCGTCGGGGCCGGCCGGATCATCGTCGATGAACTCGCCGTCGATGCGAACGTCGCCGGAAATGACCAGCGTGCCGTCCTCGTCGTAGGAGTACTCGATGGGCGGCAGCTCGTTGCCGTCCTCGTCGTAGCCCGGCGCCGGGGCGGCCTCGTGGGCGGCGAGCTTCTCCGGGGTGTCCGTCTTCTTCCACTCGCGGGTCTTCGGGCGGCGGACGGCCATGTGGTCGTCGCTCATGCCCTTGACCAGCGACCACATCATGATGAAGTGCATGAAGAAGAAGGGCACGCCGATGAGGATGACCACTTCCTGCAACGCGAGGATGCCCGACTCGCCGGAGATCACCAGCATGGCGCCGGCGACCGCGCCGATCATGACGCCCCACAGGATCCGGTAGGACGTCGGCGCCTTGTTCTCCTCGCCCGTCGACATCATGTCCGTGACCATCGCCGCGGAGTCGATGGAGGTGACGAAGAAGATCATGATGATCAGCAGCGCGAACACGCTCATCGCCGTCGCCAGCGGGTACTGCTCAAGCAGGATGAAAAGCGCCGGGGACGGGTCGCCGCCCTCGACGACCGGCTCCGACAGCACGCCGGGGTTCGCGGCCTCCAGCTCGAAGCCCGCGCGGCCGAAGATGGAGAACCAGATGATGACGAAGATCGTCGGCAGCGCGATGACGCCGGCGATGAACTGGCGCACCGTGCGGCCGCGCGAGATGCGGGCGACGAACATGCCCACGAACGGCGACCAGCAGATGGTCCACGCCCAGTAGAAGACCGTCCACGTGCCCTGCGACCACTCGGGGTTGAGGTCGTAGGAGTCGGTCCAGAACATGATGCGCGGCAGCTCGCCGGCGTAGATGCCCACGGTGTCCACGACCTGCTTGAGCAGCGTGAGCGTCGGGCCCATCAACAGCACGAAGATCATCAGGGCGACGGCCATCCAGATGTTGACGTTGGACAGCAGCTTGATGCCCTTGTCCAGGCCGCGGGCCACCGAAATCGACGCGACGATGATGATCGCCGCGATGAGCAGCAGCTGGACCATGGAATTCTGCGCGAGGCCCAGGACGCGGGAGGCGCCGGAATTGATCTGCATCGCGCCCATGCCGACGGACACCGCGATGCCGAAGACGGTGCCGATGATGGCGACGGCGTCGATGAGCTTGCCGGGCCAGGCGTAGATCTTCTCGCCCAACAGCGGCGCGAAAATCGACGACACCCGCGGCGGCAGCTTGCGCTTGTAGATGAAGTAGCCCAGGGCCAGGCCCGGCAGCGCCATGATCACCCACATGTGGACGCCCAGGTGGTAGATGGTGAAGCCCATCGCCTCCTGGCGGGCCTCGATGCTCATGGGGTCGAGGTTGCGCGGCGAGTTGATGGCGTGGTTCATCGGCTCCGCGACGCCCCAGAACATGAGCATCGAGCCGGTGCCGCCGGCGAAGAGCATGCCGAACCATTCGGCGACGGTGTACTCGGGGTCCTCGTCGTCGTCGCCGAGCTTGAGGTTGCCGTAGCGGGAGACGAAGACGCCGATGAGGAAGACCAACGCCGCGGACACGCCGCCGATGAACAGCCAGCCGAGGTTCGTGGTCACCCAGCCGGAGGCGGTGGAATAGGCCTCGCGGGCGGTGTCGCCCATGACGACGGTGAACACCACGAATGCCAGAATGAAGCCGACCGACGCGAAGAAGATCAGCGGGTCCGTCTTGAGCCACCGGAATCTCGTCCGCTTCTTTCCGTCCGCCCCCATATCGGCGATGGACCGCGGTTTCGCGTCCGCGTCGCCCGATGGTTCGTGGTCTACGGTGTCTGTTGATTGCTTTGCGGAAATGGAATCCTGGGGATTCATCCGTAAGGCCTTCCGTGGTTCGTTGACACTGACATAATTATCGTAGCGGCACGGCAATCCCGTTCACTCATTCACCCGGCCGCCCGGTTCCCAGGAGGTTCGAGTGGAGAGCTACCGCCTCGGCGAGCGCGCGCTCGCGGTGTACCTGTCGTCCATCACCGGATTCATCGACGCGCTGGGGTTCCTGTACCTCGGAGGCTTCTTCCTGTCGTTCATGTCCGGCAACACCACGCGCCTGACCGCGGCCTTCGCGGAGGGCGCCTGGGAAGTCGTGGGCAAGGCCGCCGGCGTCATGGCCCTGTTCCTGGTCGGCGTGATGATCGGCGCCCTGATCAGCCGCCTCGGCCACCGCCACTTGCCGCCGACGCGGGCACGCGAGGCGGTCCTGTTGTTCATCTGCCTCACCGCCACCATCGCGTCGATCTGGGTGGTTACCGGCGAGGAGCTGCCCGCCGTGCTCAGCCTGTCCTTCACCGTCGGCGCGATGAACAGCATCTTCGAGCGCGACGGCGAAGTCTCCATTTCGCTGACGTACATGACGGGCACCCTGGTGAAGATGTCGCAGCGTTTCGTCGGCGCCTTCTTCGGCGGCTCGCACCGCGATTGGATCGGCTACTTCCTGTTGTGGGTCGCTCTCGCGGTCGGCGCCATCTTCGGCGGTTGGTGCTTTACGACGATCGGCCTCAAAGCCGTGTGGGTCGTCACCGCCATGATCATCGGGGGAACCGCGGTGGCGTTGGCCAATCGCCATCGACGCCGAAAGGCCGGATTGCACGTCTGACGGGTGCGCGCGGGCCGTCGTCGAGCACGGGGCCCGGGCGCGGGACCCGCTCGCGCACTCCCCCGGCCCCCGAAAACACCGTTCGGCCGCGGGGCGACGCGTTCTTGGGCAAAATGGTCGGCATGGACGCGAACCCCCTCAACCAGGTCCCCCTGATCTTCCCCTGCAACGGCAAGACGCCGCGGATCCACCGGTCGGCGTGGATCGCCCCCGGTGCGGTGATCATCGGCGACGTCACCATCGGCCCCGATTCCTCGGTGTTCTACGGGTCGGTGCTGCGCGCGGACATCAACTCCATCACCGTCGGCGCGCGGACGAACATCCAGGACAACTCCACCGTGCACGTCGACGCCGACGCCGAAACCGTGCTCGGTGACGACGTCACCGTCGGCCACATGGCGCTGATCCACGGCACCCGCGTGGGCAACGGCACGCTGGTCGGCATGAAGTCGGCGCTGCTGTCGCACTCCGTCGTCGGCGAGGGTTCGCTCATCGCCGCCGGCGCCGTGGTGCTGGAGGGCCAGGAGATCCCGGCGCGCTCGCTGGCCGCCGGCGTGCCCGCGAAGGTCCGCCGCGAGCTGGACGACGCGACCGTGGAGGGCTTCATCGCCCACGCGGCGAAGTACGTGGAGACCTCCCACCTGCACGGAGACATCTCCCCGATTCCGCTGTCGGACGTGCTGTTCGACTGACGCGGACGCCAGTGCACTACACGTGCAGGGCGGTGAAGGGCGGGAACGGCAGCAGCCGCACGACGGTCCAGATCACCAGCACGGCGACGGTCACGTGCGGCAGCCATTTCCATGTCGTCCACGTGGGCAGCCGCTTGCCCAGCGTGCGGCCCATCCACACCACCCACGCCCACGCGAGGAGCACCACGGCCACGACCGCGACGGCGTTGTAGCGGATCGCCCCGGACAGGTCGAAATGCGTGAGCGAGTAGAGCATCCGGGCGGTGCCGCAGCCCGGGCACGTGACTCCGAGCAGCGTCTTGGTCGGGCACACCGGCGTCGGACCGCCGGGGGTCGTGGGGTCGGCGACGGCCAACGCCGCGCAGCCGCACACCGCACCGGCGGCGACGATGAGCGGGCCGGCGGGAGACGTGGCGAACCAATTCCCCGCCCGCTCCATCACGCCGGCCGAACCGCCGTGGGCGTGCCGGTGCGAGTGCTGGTGGGCGTGCTCGGTCATTCGATCAGTACTGGTTGAGGTAGACGTCCGCTCCGCCGGTGGCGAACACGATGATGTTGGCGATCAGGCCGATGCCGGCGAGCACCGCGGCAACGATCATCCAGGTCTTGGCCTTGTTCGAGGCGTCCTGCGCGCCCTGGTAGTCGCCCATGTTCCACAGCGAGTCGACCTTGTTGCCGAACACGATGGCCGCGATGCCGGCCGGCAGTCCCAGCAGACAGCAGAAGAGGAAACCGCCGATGGTCGCGATGATCGAGGGGACCATGTAGTTCTGGGGCTTGCCGCCGGCGGGGGCCGACTGCGCACCGTACGCGCCGTAACCGCCCTGGCCGTAGCCCGACTGGCCGTAGCCGCCCTGGTCATACCCTTGCGCGCCGCCCTGGCCGTAGCCTTCCTGGTAACCGCCCTGGCCGTAGCCCTGGGAGCCGGACTGCCCGTAACCGCCCTGGTCATACCCCTGGGAACCGCCCTGGCCGTAGCCCTCCTGGCCGCTGCCGCGGTAGTTCTCGCCGTAGCCGCCGTACGAGCCGTCGCCGGACCCGTTTCCGCCCCTGGCGCCGTCGCCGGAGTCGAAGGGATCGTTCGGCGTGTTGTCGTTCGGGTTGGTCATCGAAGTGCCTTTCTTCGTGCCCGACGTGATCGGGGTACAAGTGCCGACGATCGGGAAATCGCAGCGCTTTTTATTTTACAGCGGAGTCATTCTTGCGGCGAAGTCATTTTCCTCCGCGAAACTCCAACGTGCACCGCGCTCCCCGCCCTGCCCACGCGGGCCACGCGGGCGGGCCCCGTCAGTCGACGGCGGTCCGGTACGCCTCGACGGCGCCGACGCAGGAATCCGTGGCCGCACCGTGTTCGGTGACCAGCACGTACTGCATCCCATCCTGCGCCGTCTCACCGGCGAGGCACTGGGAAAACGTCGTCACCAGCACATCCTCGACCACCCACACCGATTCCGGCGCCTCTGGAGCGACGGTTTCGCGGGCGGGCCTCGGCTCCGTTTCGGCGGCGATGACGTCGTACTGCAGCGCCGGATCATTCATCAGCAGCGCCAGCCGCCCGCTGTCCGGATCCTCGAAGTCGCACCAGCCGGCGGCCTCGTCCCGCGTGCGCAGCTCGTACCCGGCGCCCGTCATCCGGTCCACGACCTCGGCCGAGCACATGTCCACCGCAGGCCGGCCCGTCCCCGGCAGGTCCGGGAGTGCGGCGGGCGTCACGTCTGCGGCGACTTCGCTTGACGACGCCCCGCCGTCACCCCCATCACCGCACGCCACGAGCCCGGCGCCGAGCCCCGCGGCCAAGGCGACGGCCGCACCGCGCACGACGACGCGGGAGCGGTGGCCGAACCCGGACGCCACTCCCAGCCTCCCCTCTCGGTTCACTTCGCCGCGACGATCTCGGCGCCGGCGTCGGCCATCTCGCGCAGCGCCGCGGCGCCGCGATCCGCGTCGACGGCCGCGATCTGGTTGGCGTGGACGACGACGTCGAAACCTTCGCGCAAGGCATCGAGCACGGTCGCCCGCACGCAATGGTCGGTGGCGACGCCGACGACCTCGAGGTGCGTCACTTCGGCGGCGCGGAGGGCGTCGGCAAGCAAAACCCCCGCCTCCGTCTTGCCCTCGAAGCCCGAGTACGCGGCCTCGAACTCGCCCTTGGTCACGTCGATGCGCACCGCCTGCGGATTGGTCATGGCGAAGTAGTCCAGGGCGCGGACCATGTCCGGGTGGATCTCCGAGCCCGGCTCGCCCGCGGCGCAATGGCGCGGCCAGGAATCGACGTAATCGGGGTTGTCCGACCAGTGCGAACCCGGGTCGATGTGGTTGTCGCGGGTGGTCACCAGCACGGAGTACTTGCCGGCGCGGCCCGCCAGGTGCATGTGCGTGGCGCGGTAGGCGGCGATGGCGCCGTCGACGGCCAGCGACCCGCCCTCGGAGAAGTCGTTCTGCGCGTCGACGACGACGAACGCGGTGGTCGGGCGGTCCTCCGGATCCTCCACGGCCTCTTCCTCGTTGGCCGTCTGCACCGACCGGTAGGTGTCGGCGAAGGAAGGCCGGCGCGACGTCATCTGCGACGGATCATTCGGGATCTGCAGCGGATCGGCGGCCGGGTTCGCCACCGGATCGCCCGCCGGCGCCGTATTCGGGTCCGGCCGGCGGCCGGGCTGAAGATCGAGCCGCTCGGGGCGGCGTCCGGGCTGGTTCTCCTGCTCGTTCATGGTTCCCGATCATGCCATGCGCGCCGGATTTCCCACCGACCGATCGGCCCGGGCTCAGGCCTTCGGCTTGGACTTGCGGAAGTACAGGCGCTTGCGCACCTTCGCCACCACGTCGCCCTCCTCGTCGACGATGTCGCACTCGAACCAGCGCAGGTGCTTGTCGCCGCCCGCGATCTCCGCGCGGATCTCCTCGATGGTCTCGGCGGGCATCTCGATGACCGCTCGGACCGTGCCGCGGCCGGGCTTGAGGAATTCGATGCCGGCCTCCGTGTCCCACACGCGGTAGCCGGGGCCCAGCTGGTGCATCGCGAGGATCATGAAGAACGGGTCGGTCATCGACTGCATCGTGCCGCCGAAGACGGTGCCCACGGCATTGGTGAACCACGGGCGCAGACGGTGCTTGACGACGAGCCGCGTGCCGTCGTCCGCGGCCTCCTCGATGCGCACTCCGGCGCCGAGGTACGGGGGCCACATCCACATGAATCGCTTGAGTTGCCTGGGGGTCCATCGCATGTCGGAGACGTTACCGACGCGTGCGCCGCCGCGGATCCGAATCGGGGCATAGAATTTCATCCATGAACGACAGCATGAACAACGTTGACTCCGGTGACCGGGGGGCCGTCCGATGAGCGGCGGTCTGGCGGCGCTGCTCGATGACGTCGCGGCCCTGGCCCGGGCCGCCGCCGCATCGGCGGACGACATCGCCGCCGCGACCGGCAAAGCCGGCGCAAAGGCCGCCGGCGTCGTCATCGACGACGCGGCGGTGACCCCCCAGTACGTCACCGGCATCCAGCCGAAGCGCGAGCTGCCCATGATCTGGCGCATCGCGAAGGGCTCGCTGGTCAACAAGCTGGTCATCATCCTGCCCATCGCCCTGCTGTTGTCGCAGTTCCTGCCGTGGCTGCTCACGCCGATCCTCATGCTCGGCGGTTCCTACCTGTGCTTCGAGGGCATGGAGAAGGTGTGGGAGAAGATCTCGCACAAGCTCGCCCACGAGACCGAGGAGGAGCGGGCGGCCCGCGAGGCCGCCGTCGTCGATCGCGAGCCCGCGGACGAGGATGCGCTGGTGAAGTCCGCGATCTTCACCGACCTCATCCTGTCGGCGGAGATCATGGTCATCTCGCTCAACGAGGTCGCCGACGAAACCTTCGTGCGCCGCGCGGTGATCCTCATCGTCGTCGCACTGGCCATCACCATCCTCGTCTACGGCGTGGTCGGTCTGCTGGTGAAGATGGACGACATCGGCCTGGCCATGGCCAAGCGCAGCGACGGCTTCGCCGGAAAGTTCGGCATGGGCCTGGTCAAGGCGATGCCGGTGGTGCTCACCATCATCGGCATCATCGGCACCTTCGCCATGCTGTGGGTCGGCGGCCACATCATCCTCGTCGGCGTCGACGAGCTCGGCTGGCACGCGCCGTACCAGTTCGTCCATCACCTTGAGACGATGGTCCCCGCCGGGTTCCTCGCGTGGCTGGTCAACACGATCTGTTCGCTGATCCTCGGCGCGATCTGGGGCGCCATCCTCGTCGCGATCATGCACTTCCTGCCCTTCGGCCACGGCAAGGGCCATGGAGACGGCCACGGTGACGACCATGGCGGGGCACACGACGCAGACCACGCCGGCGACACCGCGGACGCCGCCGCGGGCGACGCCACGGCACGGGTCGACCAGGAGCACACGTCGCACATCCGCGCCTCGGCCGGCTCCGTCACCCCGGGCGGCCTGCTGGCCGACCGGGACGCGAAGAAGAAGTCGGGCCACTAACCGCCGACCCGCCACGATGCCCCGGTCGGCCGCCGATGCGGCCTATCGGGGCATCGCCATGTCCGGCGATGGCCGGGGCCCGGGCCCTATTTGAACTCGCCGTCGACGTACATCCACCGCTTGGACCGCAGGATGAACGTCGACCGTTCCCACAGTTCGCCGGGGCCGCCGGCGTCGCGGTAGCGGGCGCGGAACTCCACCACGCCCTCGCGATCCCCCGCCGCGCCGTCGACGACGTCGAGGATCTCCAGTCCCGACCATTCGACGTCGGGGTCGAAGGTGACGGCCTCGGGCCGGCGGCGCGGGTGCCACGTCATCCAGATGTAGTCCGCCTCATGCGCCGCGTACGCGGAGTAGCGCGAGGCCATCAGCTCCACGGCCGTCTCCGCCAGGTGCTCCCGCCGATGCAGCGGGGCGCAGCAATCCCCGTAGCGGGGCGCATCTTCCCCGTCCAGGCGGCCCCGCCCAGCTCCGCGGCCCCGTCCACGCCCCTGCCCGCGCGCCGCGCCGCCGCACGGGCACGGTGCGGCGTCGTCAAGCCGAATGCGCGTGAAAAGCGGTCCGCCGCTCATGTTCTCTCCCCTATCCCCGGTCGCCCGGCGTCCCGCCGGATTCCTGCCGGACACCGTAACCCATCACAGGAACAGCAGCAGGCTCACGGCCATGACGGCCATGCCCGCGATGAGCCCGTAGATCGCCGTGTGATGGCGGCCCGTGGCCTCGGCGGCGGGCAGGAGCTCGTCGAGCGAAATGAACACCATCACGCCCGCGACCATGGCGAACGCGATGCCCATGGTCACCGGCCCCAGGAAGGGCATGAGCACCAGGAAACCGATCAGCGCGCCCGCGGGTTCCGCCAGGCCGGACAGGAACGACCAGTTCAGGGCTTTGCGACGGCTGCCCGTGGCCTGGTGGATCGGGACGGCGACGGCGATGCCCTCGGGCACGTTGTGGATCGCGATGGCCACCGCGACCGGGATGGCCAGCTGGGGGTCCTCCAGGGCCGAGATGAACGTGGCGAAGCCCTCGGGAAAATTGTGGATGCCGATGGCCAGCGCGGTCATCGTGCCCATCTTCATCATCCGGCGCCGCTGCGCGGAGAGCTCCGGATCGTCGGAGATGCCCGGCTCGTGCGGGTTGATCGGCTCCGGTACCAGCCGGTCGATGATGGCGATGAGCGCGATGCCGCCGAAGAACGCGGCGACGGCCGCCCAATTCCCGGTGACCGACCCCCATGCCTCCGTGAGCTCCTCGATGCCCTTGGGCAGGATCTCCAGCATGGAGACGTAGAGCATGACGCCGGCCGAAAAGCCCAGCGCCCCGGCCATGAACCGGGGACCGGGGTTGCGGCGGCCGACGGAGATCAGGCCGCCGATGCCAGTTGACAGACCCGCGGCCAAGGTCAGGCCGAAGGCGAACCACAGATTTTCCACGACTCGAACATAGCGCGACCCGATCATTCTCGGGACCGGTGGTCGGCCGGACCGGATTTCGCCGGGAAACCGCCGCCCGTGGAGACCGGGGCTACGCCTGGAAACCGACGATGCGCTCGTCGCGAGGATCGACGCGAACGTTCAGGATCGCGCCCGGCCCCAGCTGCTCGGCGGTGACCTCCTCCGCCCACGTCTCACCCGAGACGGGAAGCTCCGTGCCATCGGCGCGGAGGATGGTCGCGTCGATCCGCAGGGGAACGTGGTGGTGCCGAACGTCCCCGGTGCGCCGCACCGACGTCACCGTCGCACGCGCGGGCATGCCCTCCGCCGGCAGCCGGGCGTCGACGGCCGATTCGAATCCGAATGCCCGGCGCACGGCACGGAGCGTGGCCACGACGTCGTCGCTCCCCCGCCGCGACCGGGCGATCGGGGCGAGCCGCTCCGGATCCCCGGCGAAATGGTGGACGGGGATCAAGGTCCCGGGTACCAGTTTCCGGGCCTCGAATCCGTCCAGCCCCATGCGGACCACGCCGGGAAATTCCCGGCCGTCCGTCGTGAGCACGTCGACCGAAACGTCGTGCAGCTCGCCTTCGCTCGTGGTCGCGTTCGCGTACCGGAGCTCCTTCACCACCGCCACCGCCATCGGCTGGGAGTCCCAGTCCACTCCGCTCGTGCCGCCGTTCTCGCGCGACGAGCGGAGCATGGCGATGACCGTGATCGTCACGATGAGGCCCGCGATGGGCGCGACGGCCACGAAGCCCCGCGCGACCGGGCCCGAGTCCGCGAGCACCCCGGAGAAATTGAGGTACGCGAAGAGCATGAGCACCGCGATCGCGCCGGCGGCGAAGATCGCGTAACGGGTTTTCACTCCCGTTCCTTGGCCACGCCCCCAAGCTCGTACACGCGGAAGGCGACCCCGTTGCCGGCGCCGATGAGCGCACCCGCCTCGGCGAGCTTCGGCGGGATGAAATCGACCGGAGCCGGATGGCCCGGGAGGTCCGCGAGGTACTGCTCGTGGCATTCCAGGGACTTCACCGCGGCCTCCACATCGCGGGGTTCGACCTCCACGACGTGCGTCGGATCGCCGACCTGGCCGACCAGGAACACGTCGGGCTCCCACGGTTCCAAGCCCTCGTCCTCGGCGAGCTCGCGGAAGATCCACCGGTTGCCGGCGTCGCGCGCGGCGTCGATGGCGGCGCGGCCCGCCGCGCGGTGATCGGCCTGGTTGAGCCCGTGCGGCGCCTCGAACTCGAAGGTCAGCGTGACCACGGCATCGGGGCGCACCTGGCGGATGCGGCGCGCGATGTCGCGGCGCAGATCGAGCCCCTCGACGAGGTGGCCGTCGGGGTGGTCGAGGATGACGAGGTCATCGACGCCCACGCACTCGCACGCGGCGCGCTGCTCCTCGGCCCGCAGGGGACCGACCTCGGCGGGATCGCGCTTCATGCCCGCCTCGCCGGCGGTGAGCAGGAGGTACGACACCTCCACTCCCGCCCGCGTCCAGGCGTTCACCGCCGCCGAAATGCCGTATTCGGTGTCATCGGGGTGCGCGACCACGCACAGCACCCGCTTCCAGTCCCGCCAGTCCAAGGCGAGAATGCCATTGCCGCTGCCGTCCGGGACCTCGGTCCCCTCGGTGCCGTCGTTGCGTCCATCGTCGTTGGTCATGCCAGAACCCTATCCGCGTCAGCGCACTCCGGGGCGGGGTTCTCCTTCCGCGAAACCGGCGGCCGACTGCACGCCGACGACGGCGCGCTCGGCGAAGGACGGGATGTCCGCGGCCCCCGCGTAGGTGAAGGAGGACCGGACGCCGGAGACGATGCCGTCGACCAAATCCTCCACTCCCCCGCGCCCCGGCTCGAGCCGGATGCGGGCCGAAGAGATGCCCTCCTCGAACATCGCCCGGCGCGCCCGCTCGAAGGCGCCGACGCGCGCGTTGCGGCTTTCCACCGCACGGTGCGAGGCCATGCCGAAGGAGTCCTTGTACAGCTGGCCGTCGGCGTCGACCTTGAGGTCGCCCGGGGATTCGTGGGTGCCCGCGAACCAGGAGCCGACCATGACGTTGGACGCGCCGGCGGCCAGGGCGAGCGCGACGTCGCGGGGATGGCGCACGCCGCCGTCCGCCCACACGTGCGCGCCGAGTTCCCGGGCCGCTGCGGCGCATTCGAGCACCGCGGAGAACTGGGGTCGGCCGACGCCGGTCTGCATGCGGGTGGTGCACATCGCACCGGGGCCGACGCCGACCTTGACAATGTCCGCACCCGCCTCCACCAGATCCCGCACGCCGGCGGCGGTGACCACGTTGCCGGCGACGATGGGCACGCCCGGCTCGAGTGCCCGCACGCGGCGCAGCACGTCGATCATCGTCTCCTGGTGGCCATGGGCGGTGTCGATGACCAGGGTGTCCGCACCGGCTTCGACGAGCGCACGGACGCGCCCCTCGACGTCGCCGTTGATGCCGACGGCAGCGCCGACGCGCAGGCGGCCATCGGCGTCGACCGCCGGGCGGTACACCGTCGCGCGCAGCGCGCCGCGCCGGGTGAGGATGCCCGCCAGCTTCCCCTCCCCGTCGACGACCGGCGCGAGCCTGCGGCTGGCGTCGACGAGGCGCTCGAAGGCCTCCTCCGGCTCGACGTCGTCGGGCAGCGTGAGCAGATTCCCGCTCATCAGCGTGCCCACCTGGGCGAAGTTGTCGGAGCCGCGCAAATCCTTCTCGGTGATCATGCCCACCGGCACGTCCCCGTCGACGACGACCGCCGCGCCGTGCGCTCGCTTCGGCAGCAGGTTCCGGGCGTAGCCCACCGTGTGGTGCGGCTTGACGGTGATGGGCGTTTCGAAGATCAGATGCGCCGACTTCACCTTCCGGATCGTCTCCGCCGCGATGTCGGCGGGCACGTCCTGCGGAAGGATGGCCATGCCGCCGCGGCGGGCGATGGTCTCGGCCATGCGTCGGCCGGACACGGCGGTCATGTTGGCCACCACCAGCGGAATCGTCGTGCCCGTGCCGTCGGCGGTGGACAGGTCGACGGACATCCGGGAGCCGACCGAGGACCGCGACGGAACCATGAACACGTCGTCGTAGGTGAGGTCGTACGGGGGCTTCGCGTCATCGAGGAATCGCATGGCAGCCAGGATAGGCGCGGCGGCGGATCGTGCGCGGGCCGCGCGGGTGCGGCCAAACCTTCCTCATGGTCCGAGCGCCGGAGGTAGCGTCACGGCCATGACCGCGCAGAATGCTCCCGATGCCGTTCGCGATCGCCTGACCGGGGCGGTCACCGTGGTCGTCGGTGCCCGGGGAGGCATGGGCACGCGGATCGTCGCCAAGCTCCTGGCCGAGGGCGCGACGGTGGTGGCAGCCGACCTGCAGGACGTCGATGCCTCGGACCCCGCGTCGCTCGGGACATTGCTTGACGACGTCGCCCGGTGCCACGGGAGGATCGACGTCCTCGTGCATGCGGCGGGGATGGTGTCCAACGCGGATTTCGCCGAGCGGACGACGGAGGACGTCGAGGCTGAGCTGGCCGTGAATCTGGCGTCCCCGATGCACCTGGTGCGGATGGCGCTGCCGCTGTTGAAGAAGGGGCGGCTGCACGAGTGCGGTGAATCAGCAGAGGCCGCCGGGACACGAGCCCGGCGGAAGAACCCGGTGCGGTCGCACGTCATCGTCCTCGGCTCGCTCGGCGGCGTGCTGCCCATGCCGGATCAGGCGGTGTACGCGGCCGGGAAATTCGGGCTGCGCGGGGCGATGCTGTCGCTGGGGATGAGCCTGCGCGGCGACGGCATCGCGGTGACGTCGGTGCTGCCCAGCTCCGTGGACACCCCGATGTTGTGGCGCGAGGTCGCCGAAGACGGCAATGCGCTGCAGTTCCTCGGGCCACCGCAATCGCCGGAGACGATCGCCGACGCAGTGGCCGCCGTGATCGGGAAGCGCACTGCCGAGGTGTTCCCCAACCGCGTCGACGGGTGGCTGGCCCGGGCGGCGATGCTGGCCCCTGGCCTGTTGCCACATGTCCTGCCTAGGCTCGAGCCGCTCGGGCGGCGGGGCATGGCCCGCTACCGCGAGGAGCTGATCCGCCGGGGCGACCTGCCGCTGACGTAAGGTCCTGGGGCGTCGGCCGCCGCGCCTGCCGTGGGCCCACCCCATCATCGGGCCCGGCACACGGCCGAACCGTCAGTCCACCGGGCATCCAGCCCCATCGAACCCGAGGAGTCGCCGTGCCCCGATCCGCGTCCGGTCGACTCGTCTTCGCCTCGGTTCTCGCGCTGATCGTCAGCGCCGGTTGGGCGGCGAACCACTACGCCTCGGTGATCACGGCGCTGCGCGACGGCCTCGGCCTGTCGCCGGTACTGCTCAACGGGGCCTTCGCCATCTATGCCGTCGGCCTCGTGCCCTGCCTCCTGGCCGGCGGAATGCTCGCGGACCGGGTGGGCGCGCGCCCGGTCGTGCTCGCGGGCGGCGCCGTCGCGGCGGCGGGCAACCTCCTGATCCTCCTGTGGGACACCACCGCCGGCCTGCTCACCGGCCGCTTCATCGTGGGCCTCGGCGTCGGCCTGATGATCAGCGCCGGCACCGCCTGGGCCGGCCGCCTCCGCGGCACCCCCGGGGTCACCATGGCCGGCATCGCCCTGACCGTGGGATTCGCCGTCGGGGCCCTCGCGTCGGGGGCGATCGTGCACGGCTTGCCGACGAGCACGTCCATATCCGCGGCATTCGCCACGTCGGTGGCGCTGTCGATTCTCGCTGTGGCGGCATCGGCCGTCATCGGAGACGGCGCCCGCGGGCATGCGCTGCGCAGCGGGGGCGGCGGACCGTCGCACAGCACCGTGCCGCACCGCCGGGGCATGGGCATCGCCCTGGCCACCGCCCTGCCCATGGCGTTCTGGACCTTCGCGTGCGTGACCACGTCCTTCCTGGTGCTGGCGGCGCGGGTGAGCAGCCGGTTCGAGTCGGGGGCGCTGCTGCCCGGCTTGGCCGCCGCGCTGGCCTTCGGGTCGGGCGTCGTGGCGCAAGCGCTGGGCCGGAGACGGAACTGGGGCCCGCGTTCCGGCATCGCCGGCGCACTGCTGGCCGCGGCGGGCATGTCCATGGCGGGGCTCGGCGGAGCGGTGCCGCCGGTGTGGCTGTTCATCGCCGCCTCCGTCGTGCTCGGCACCGCGTATGGGCTCTGCCTGCGGGAAGGGCTGCTGGACATCGAGACGTTCTCGCCGGCGGATCGCCGCGGCACGGCCATCGGCATCTACTACGTGTTCACGTACCTCGGCGCGGGCACGGCCGTGCTCCTGTCCTGGCTGCTGCCCATCGCCGGGCCGACGCTGCCGCTGCTGGTGATCGCCACTATCGCGCTGGCCGCCGCAGCCGTGCGCACCGGGCAGGTGCGCGCCGGGGTCTTCGCGGCCAGGTGAGTCGGCCGAGCCCGGCCCGCCCGCAATCGCCGCCACCCTGATGTGACCTGCGCGACACTGGCGTAGAGTTCCTCTCCGATCTGCGCGCCCGAGCGAAAGTGCGCGAACGCGCGCGGACGCACCGGGAAGCACCGGGAAGCACGGAGGAGGAACGGCGATGAACGCGACCACGAACGCGACGGTGACCAGGCGGAGGCCGACGGGGCTGATTTTCGCGACCGTCGCCATGCTGTTGCTCAGCTCCGGCTGGGCCGCCAACCACTTCGCCTCGGTCCTCGTCGTCCTGCGCGACCAGCAGGACTACTCCCCCGTCCTGGTCAACGGCGCCTTCGGCATCTACGCCCTGGGGCTGGTGCCGTGCCTGCTCTTCGGCGGCATGATCGCCGACCGCATCGGCGCGCGCCCGGTGGTGCTCACCGGCGGCGTCGTCGCGGCGCTGGGCAACCTCAGCCTGCTGCTGTGGCACGGTGCGGCGGGCCTGATGATCGGTCGTTTCATCGTCGGCCTCGGCGTCGGCCTCGCCGTCAGCGCGGGCACGGCATGGGCCGGGCGATTGCGCGGCGCCAGCGGCGTGACCATGGCCGGCATCATGCTGACCTCGGGCTTTGCGACGGGGCCCATCGCATCGGGATTGCTCGCCCACGTATTGCCGGACTCCGCGACCGTCGCCGTGCCGTTCATCGTGACGGTGATCTTCTCCCTGGTCGCCGTCGCGGCCTCGGCACTCGTCGGCGACGCGCCGCACGAGCGAATCCGCCTCGATGCGGCCACGTCCCCGGATCCCGCGGAATCCGGTGACGGCCGGGACGAGAATCCGGGCGACGACGAACAGGCGGGCGTCGCAAAGCAACCGGCCCCGGCACCCGCCCCGGCCCACGACCACCGGCGCGGCATGGGCATCGCGCTGGCGACGTCGCTGCCGATGGCGCTGTGGGTTTTCGCGTGCGTGACCACCGCCTTCCTGGTGCTGGCCGGACGCGTCAGCGCGCACTTCGAATCCGGCGTGCTGCTGCCCGGCATGGCCGCCGTGTTCGCGTTCGGCTCGGGGCTGACGGCGCAGGCGCTCGGCCGAAAGTACGGCTTCGGGCCGCGGTCGGGCATCGCCGGCGCGCTGTTCGCGGCGGTCGGCATGACGCTGGCCGGGCTCGGCGGCGCCGCGCCTCCGGTGTGGCTGTTCATCGTGGCGTCGATGGCGCTGGGCACCGCGTATGGGTTGTGCCTGCGCGAGGGGCTGCTGGACATCGAGACGTTCTCGCCGCCGGGCCACCGGGGCACGGCCATCGGCATCTACTACGTGTTCACCTACCTGGGCTTCGGGCTGCCCGTGCTGCTGGAATGGCTGCTGCCCATCGCCGGACCGTCGGTGCCGCTGCTGGTGCTCGCCGCCGTCGCCGTCGGGTCCGCCGCCGTGCGATTCACCCAGCTGCGCGCCGGAGTCTTCGCCGGGCGTTGAGCACCCGCGCAGCGGTAGCCTGGTCACGAATCGGAGGTGATCGGCATGCTCGTGGCGTCCATCTGCATCGCCATCGGTCTGGCGGCCATCGTGGCCGCGATCGTGTGGTTCGCCCTGCGGCACCGGCGTGCCGAACGACGCTTCCGCACCGACGCGGTGGTCATCGGGTCGATGGGCCGGCCCGGCGATGACCTGCGCGCGATGGTCCTGGAAGTCACCGACCGGGACGGCACCACCCGCACCGTGACCGACACGTTCTACAGCAACTTCGCGGCCGGCCACGTCGGACGGGTCGTCGAGGTCGACATCGAGCGGCCCACCACCGACGGGAAGCCGGGGCGCGTGCGCGTGCCCCGGCAGGCCGACCCCACGTTCCTGCTCAACGCACTGCTCGCGGCGGCGGGCGTGGCTTTCCTGTTGGCCGGGATGTTCATTCTCATGCAGGCGACCATGTGACGATGCGGGCGCGTCCCCGCCGTTTGACGCTCCCGCCACCTTCGAGTGAACGCGATCTACCCCATGGGGGCATGGTGACCTGCATTCATAACGTGCCACGATTCCATCATGACATTAGGCTTTCGTTTCGGAAATGACGCGGTCTCGCATGCCTTGCGCGACGGACTGCGCCCGAATGAGACACCAGAAATCGAATAGCCGACCATGAAGACGACCCTCCACCGCACCATCGCCGCCATCGCCTGCGTCGCACTTCCGATGGCCGTGGCCTCCTGCGGCGCCGTGGAGGACATCCGCAATGGCGTCGACGTCGCGGAAATCACCGAGGGCACGAAGGAACTCGCCGACGCCGCCGCCTCGCAGACCGGCTCCGCCGATTCGGATTCCACGCACCACTCGAAGCTGGAGATCGGCGATTGCGTCCTCGGCGGTGCCGGAATCATGGTCGACGACGTCGATCTCGTCGATTTCGCCGAACCCCACAACGCCAAGCTGTTCCACGTCTTCGACGTCGACCTGCCCGAGTACGACATGAATCTGGTCGCCGAGAAAGCCGAGCGGGGCTGTTCCGCGGAGTTCGCCGCGTTCGTCGGCGTCCCCGCCGACTCCTCCTCGCTGGGCCTGACCTGGTTCGAGCCCACCGTCGGTTCCTGGATCGACGGCGACCGCGAGGTCATGTGCTTCGTCGAGGATTCCGCCGGCGGCCTGACCGGCACCATGCGCGGGGCCAACCGCTAGCCGCGCTCACCGGTCGGCCCCATCCCCCGCCCGGCCAACCCCACGGGTAGAGTCCCTGCCTTGCCGGGGACTCCGGCCCATGAGCATCGTCATTGCCGCCGCGGCGGCCGGGACCGGGAGATCGACGTGAACATCACCATCATCGGGGGATCCAAGGGGACGGGTGCGCAGCTGGCGACCATCGCCATCGACGCCGACCACGACGTCACCGTGGTCTCCCGCAGCGGCACCGCCCCCGCGGGCGCGCGCATTGTCGCGGGCGACGCCACGGATGCCGATGTGCTCCGCGAGGCCATCGCCGGCGCCGGCGCCGTCGTGGTCACCGTCGGCGGGGCGAAGGGCGTGGAGAACCAGCGGGCGACCGTGACCAAGGCCGTCATCGCCGCAATGGAGGATGTGGGCGTGCGACGGCTCATCGTGCAGTCGTCCCTGGGTGCCGGCGATTCCGGCGCCCAGATGCCCGCCCCGCTGCGAGTGCTGATGAACGCCGTCCTGGCCAAGCCCCTGGCGGACCACAATGCGCAGGAGGCGGCGGTTTTCGCTTCGGATCTGGATTGGACGGTCATCCGCCCGACCGGACTCAAGGACAAGCCCGCCACCGGCACTTGGCGTGCCCTCGAGGTCTCCGACGAGGGAACGCTGTCGGGGTCGATCCCCCGCGGCGACGTCGCGGCCTGCATGCTCGTTTCCCTCGGCGACGACGCCACGATCGGCAAGGCGCTGGGCGTTTCCGGCTAGCGGCCCGCGTCCCCGATTCCGGACGTGCGTCGGCGACGGCCGCGCACGCCGATCGGCGGCGGCCCGAATTCAGCTGATGCGCTCCCCCGCCGACGCGAATCCGAGCCACGTATGCCGGTTGTTCCACCAGCACCATCCCACCTTCGGCGCGTTCTTGCGGTGTTTCCCATCGCGGCCCGTGCCGTTGGAGATCCACAACGCCGGGGTTCGCGAGTCGAAGGCCGCTGGCGCGACTCCGGCCCGGCCGCCCTTCTTGGGCTTGCGCGAGGCGATGGTCATGAAACAGGAATTGCGGGTCAGCACCGAAGGGTCCTGCAACACCCAGTGAATCCCCTCCGCCAGCGTCAGAGGTTCACGGCCCCGGCCCCCGAATTCTCCCAAGGCCTCGACGGGCGTCCAATTACGCAGGTCATCGCCCCTATCGGGAGCGACCACCGCGTACACCTCCGCCTCCGGAAGGGTCACGCCGGTCGCCTCGAAAGCGTCGACGTCGGTCATGTCCTCGACGACGAAGCCCGGTAGGTCCCCGCCTCCGGGGCTCCCCGGCAATCGGAGATGCGGCGCCAGAATCGACGGCGGCAGCACCGCCTCGGAGACGACGAGCAAGGCTCCGCCGGGAACCCGCTCCTCCAGGCTCCGCGCCGACCCCATGAGTTCCCCGGCCGTCAATCCGCGCGCCGGCCCGTCGAAAAGCCCGAGGTCGATCAGCTTCGCGGCCTGATCCTCCAGCTGCGGCAACGTCCCCGTATTCGATTCCATCCGAACAACCTCCAATTCCGGCCGAAAAACACGTCAACGCCGGAATCGCCCCGCGCATTCCCCCGTGCATCGACCATGCACCATCCTCAACGCCTTCCCGGCATTCAGGGTCGCCATTGACCGTACTGTGGTCGCATGCGGAAGATCGCCGAGGAACGCCACAGGCAGCTGAGGACCACGGGACGGGTGGACATCCCGCAGTCGATGGGCCATTTCCTGCTCATGCTGGTGTTCGCGGTGATGTTCACCGTCGCGGGCGCCGCAATGATCTACGCCGCGGTCGACGCCTCCGATCCCGGGCAGCATGCCCTGGCGAATCCGGCGTTCTGGATCGGCCTGGTCTCAGTCTCGTTCTTCGGAGTCCTCGGCATTCCCGCCTTGCTCATCCAGATGCGATGGCGCGCGGTGTTGACGCTGACCTGGGACGGCATGGCGGAACACCGCGTCAAGAATGGCGAGCGCGTCACCACGTCCGCGACCGCATGGTGCGACATCGAGGGCTTTTCCGGCCAGTACATCGGTGGGCGTTGGCCTGCGAAGGGCCAGTACACGGTTTTCATGCACTTGCGCCCCGAGGGGCACGCCCGGTACCTCTCCCAACTGTCACCGGCGATGGGCCGGTTGCAGTCGCTGAACGAAAAGCTGACCGGCCCGGGCAGGATCGCTTTGCGACGCTTCGCCGGCGGCCCGAAATCACTCCACGAATTGCTCGACCGTGCCCACCGCGAGTTCGGCTCACGGTCACGCCGGGCGTAGCTCCAGCAAACGGCCGCCCTCGCCATCCTCGAGAACCCACAGCGAACCATCCGGGGCTTCGTCGATGGCGCGGATGCGCTCGCCCATGTCCCATTCTTCGGCGATGGTCGCCGAATCGCCGTCGAGTTCGACCCTCACGATCTTCTGCCCGGACAACCCGCCGAGCAATGCGGAATTGCGCCAGCCGTCGAAAAGCGAGCCCCGGTAAATCATCAGATTGCCGGGTGAAATGGCGGGCACCCAATGGGCTTCCGGAGCGGTGAAACCATCGCCGTCTGCATGATCGGGGATCTCCTCGCCGCCGTAATGGACGCCCATGGACGCCTCCGGCCACCCGTAATTGTCGCCCTCGACGATGCGATTCAGTTCGTCGCCGCCCTGCGGGCCCATTTCGGAGGCCCAGATGTCGCCGTCGATGTCTTCGGCGATGCCCAGCGGATTGCGGTGGCCGATGGTCCACAATTCGGCGGACTTGTCGTCGGCATCGCCACCTTCGCCCGTGGCCGCTCCCTCCCCCGCCCACGGGTTGCCCGGCGCGGGGTCGCCGTCGAGGGTCAGGCGCACGATCGCGCCGAGGTTGTTCGTCGTGTCCTGCGCCGGCGTGAACTCCTGCCGGTCGCCGGAGGTCACGAAAAGATGCTCGCCCCGGATGAGCATCCGCAGCGAAAGGTGACCGTCGCCGGCGGCGGGGGTCTGCTCCCAGATCACGTCCAGGTCCGTCAGTTCCCGCTTGTCGACGTCCAACGTCCCCCGTCCCACGACGCCCTGTGCCCCATCGGCGTGGTCGCGGACCCAGCTGAGATAGATCGTGCCGTCGTCGGCGAAGGTCGGACCCGGAATGACGTCGTGCATCCCGGCCTGGCCTGCGGCGTGGACCTTCGGGGCGCCGGAGACGTCGGCGACCTCGCCGGAGTTCTGGTCGCGCAACTTCAGCCCGCCGCCGCGCTCGGTGACCAGGAGGTGATCCGTGCCCGGCAGGAACGCCATCGCCCAGCCCCGGTCGAAGGTGCCGTGCTCGGTGATGGCGAAGTCCTCGGACGCCTCGCCGACGGTGGCCGCTTGTCCGTGGTCCGCCGAACCGTCCGCGCCATCCGAAGTGGCGTTCCCGGCCCCTCCCGAGGAGCCCGCGTCGGGCGCGCCGCCGGCACCGTCCGTGCCGGCGGAATCGTCGGAGCACGCCGCCAGCAAAAGTGAAGCAGCGGCCGTCAGGGCGAGAAGTCGTCGCATGCCCGCAGTGTACGGGCGCACGCCGGAATGCTTTTGCCGGCGCAACTTCACCTCCCCCGCGGCCCACCGGCATGGCCGTGACTGTGATTCACTGGCGGCATGTCCCTCATGCGCCGATACCGTTCCACCGGAGCCGACCCCCTCTTCGGCGATCCCCGGCGCGCGCACCGCGGCGTGTCGATGGAGGGCTACTTCTGGCGGATCACCGACCCGGAGACCGGCCGCGTGGTCATCGCCCTGTGCGGCGCGAACAAGGGGCCTGACGGCACGTGGTCGACGATCGGACTGGCATCGTGGCCCAACGGATTCGTGCGCACCGAGGCCCTCGACGGTTCCTGGACCGACCCGGACGGCCTCGGGGTTCGGGGCGGATTTTCCGAAGCGGGTGACGGACGCCCCGCCTTCGAGGGCAACGACCGTGAACTCCACGTCGATCTCGGCGAGGACGCCCGGCTCGACGTGACCTTCCATGAACTGGCCCCGTGGCCGCACAAGATCGCCGGCGGTTCGAGCGTCTTCCAGACCATCCCGGCGCTCAACCAATACTGGCACCCGTGGCTGCCGGGCGGCCGCGCGTCGGGCACCGCGACCATCGACGGCGAGACCTGGGAGTTCGACGGCGCGCAGGTCTACTCGGAGAAGAACTGGGGCCGCGAGGGCTTCCCGGTTTCCTGGTGGTGGGGTCAGGCGCAGGGCTTCGACGAGCCCGGCGCGTCGCTGGCGTTCGCCGGTGGGCTGGTCACCTCGGGGCCGATGAAGGTCGAGGTGACCGCGCTGGTGGTCATGCTTCCCGACGGCCGCGTCATCCGCCTCGGCGATCCCGTCGTCAGTCCCGTGACCACGACCACCGCCGACGAGGAGTGGAGGCTGTCGGGCCGGGGCTTCGGCTGGCGCATCGAGGTCGAGGCGTCCGCTCCCCTGGACCAGGCATTCGTCCTGCCGGTACCGTTGCCCAGCGAGCACCGCAACACCCCCGGCGACCTCGAGCATCTCGTGGGCGATTTGGAGGTCACGGTGTCGCGGTTCGGCAAGCACGTCTGGACGGGCACGACGTCCCTGGCCGCACTCGAGCACGGTGGCCTGGACCGCGCCCGCGCCGAGCTCCGCCGCCGCGGACTGGACGACACCCTGACCCACGCCCCGCCGTCCATGCCAATCGACCCCGACAATCATGGGAGCATCCGATGACCAAGCGAATCCTCCACGTCGCCACCAACGTCGACCGTTACGAGACCGACCCCGACGTCCCCACCGGACTGTGGCTGTCCGAACTCACCCACGCGTGGGACGTCTTCGAGCAGCACGGTTTCGAGCAGACCCTGGTCAGCCCGGCCGGCGGGTTCGTCCCCCTCGAGCCCAAGTCGCTGAAGTTCCCGTTCTACGACTCCTCCGCGAAGGCGTGGCACGGGGACCCGGCGCGCATGGCGCTGTTCGGCGACACCGCGAGCCCCGATGACCTCGACTCCGCCGATTTCGACGCGATCTACTTCACCGGCGGCCACGGCACCATGTTCGATTTCCAGTCCAGCGAGGGCCTGCAGCGGCTGACCCGGGAAATTTTCGAGCGCGGCGGCGTCGTCGGCGCCGTGTGCCACGGCTACTGCGGGCTGTTGGACGTGACGCTGTCCGATGGCGCCCGCCTCGTCGACGGTCGCGCGCTGACCGGCTTTTCCTGGCGGGAAGAGGTGGCGGCGGGCGTCGCAAAGCTGGTCCCCTACGACGTCGAGGCCGAGATGAAGGCGCGCGGAGCCGATTACGGGAAGAACCCGATTCCCTTCGGCCCGCACGTGGTCGCCGACGGCACCCTGATCACGGGGCAGAACCCGACGTCGGCGACGAAGACCGCCGAAAAGATCGTCGAGGCGCTGGGCGCCTGACGCCGTCGGCGGTCGGATCGATGCCCTCGCCGATGACGTGGTGGGGGCCATGGCCCGCATTCCCGCCCGCACCCGAGCACCCGCCCCCGACCCACGAGGATCACCATGGCCGACCACCTCCCGGGCAGGGGCGGCCCGTCCCCGGCGACCGCCTCCCGGACCCCCGATGACCTGTGGCGAGAGCTGCGCGCCAACGGCACCGTTATGCTCGAGCCGAAGCGATTTGAGCTGCGCTCGATCGCGGCGGGGATCGCGGGCGTCGCGCTGCTGATTTCGCTGGCCGGCGTGATCCTCGTGCTCGCGGGTGCCGCGGAGGTGGGGCTCGCGGCGTTCGGGGTCACCGGCTTCGGCCTCCTCATCGCGGGCACGCTGGCCCGCATCAGCCTCTTCTCCCGCGAATCGCAATGGGTGGTAGACCGCCGCGGCCTCACCATCGGCGGCGTCGGTCCGATCCCGTGGACCGACGTCGCGCCGACGACATCGCGGATGGAACAGTCGCTTTACGACGAAGGCCGCTCCCTCACCCTGGTCCTCCCCCTCACCGGGCACGGCAGCCGACGGGCCGCGCTGCTGCCGCCGCACGCGCAAAAAGTGCTTGATCCCGGACGCAGCCGGGCGTTGCTCGGCGGCGAACGGCCGATGTCGGCGATCCGGATCCCGAACATGAAGGGAACTCCGCGAGAGGACGTCGCCAGGTTCCTCGACGGTGCGATGGATCTCGCGCGCCGGGGCTTCCTCTGAGCCGGAGTCCGGCGCCGGCGATCGCCACCGGGCAGTACGCCGGGCCGTCGTGAAGCGTGGCCCTACAGCTTCTTCACCACGCTCGACTTCAGGTACATCTGCCCCGCCCCGGGGACCTTCGCGTCGATGTCGTGGCCGTCGACGGGATCCTCGAGCAGGCGGATGTTGGTCACCTTCGTGCCGATCTTGATCGCGCCGCCGCCCTTGACCTTGAGTGACTTCACCACGGAGACGTCGTCGCCGTCGGACAGCACGTTGCCCACGGCGTCCTTGACCACCGACGCGGACGCGGCGTCGGCCTCCGCTGATTCGGCTTCGCCGGGCACCCACTCATGGCCGCACATCGGGCAGATGACCGACGAACCGGACTCGTAGGTGTACTCGCTGGCGCACTCGGGGCACGGCGGGATCTGGTCGGTGGCTGGCTCGGTCATGTCATTGCTCCAATTGTCGGATGAGAGGTGGGGGAAGAGTCGGATGAGAGATGGAATCTGATCGGCTTCATCGGGCGGAAGGCGATGGTCGTCGGCCGGCGACGCGCCCCTAGAACAGTTCGGTCTTTTCCCTGGACATGAACGCGCCCACGCCGGACGCGGTGTCCCAGCAGGTCAATCCCGTCTGCTCGGACAAGCACACGAAGTCGCCGTGGGACACCGCCTCGCCGTAGCCGACGACCTGCGGGGACAGGGTGTCGCCGGCGCCGAAAGCTCCGGTGCTCCACGGCGGGACGTCGCTGCTCGCGAACATGGAAGCATTGCCGTCGGTGATGCTCACGCTGTCGATCGGGCCGCCGGTGCGGGCCTCCCCGTAGGGCATATTGTCGTTGTAGCTGGCGATCCCGCACCGCAGCCCCGTCGACGAGATGCCGCAGCTGATGTTCCCCGACGGCGTCGTGAACACGGCGACGCCCCCGGACTGCGGCTTGACGGTCTGCACGGGCGACGGATCCGACGGGATGTCGGCCCTGCCCTCCGAGCCGCTCGACCGGGCGGGCTCGTCCCGTTCGTCGGAGTCGCCCTGCGTATCCGGCTCATCATCGAACGTCGGATTCGGTCGGTCCTCGGCTCCCCCGTCGCCGGACCCGCCGTCGCCCCCGTTCGCGCCGGCCGGCTGAGCGGTATTCTCCGCGGCCGTTCCCCCGTCCCCGGCGCTTGCATCGTTGCCGCCATCGGCGCCGTCCGCGCATCCCGCCAGCAGAGCGGCCGCCGCGACCGCGACCGCGGCGCCCCGGAACCGTGAACGCAGATTTCCCATGCTCATGCCTCACAACATACCCGCCGACTTTTCACGCCGAACGCAATCGACGTCGCTGCTACCGTCGGCGCCATGAGACGACGCACCTTCGCCACGGCACTGGTTTCCACGGGACTCGTGGCGGTGACGGCGCTTGCGGGATGCGGCGGGCCGTCGGAAAGCGATGCGCCGACCGGCACCACGCAGTCCGTGCTTGACGACGCCGACGCCACCGAACACAGCTCGTCAGCCGCAAGCGACCAGGAGTTCCCGGACGTCCTCGACGCCGAGCTGACCCGCAGCGGCGACGAGCTCCGGATCGCGGTGACCATCTCCTCGCCGTACGACACCCCGGAACGCTACGCCGACGGGTGGCGCGTGATGACCGCCGACGGCGAGGTGCTCGCCGAACACGACCTCGCCCACGACCACGCCGATGAGCAGCCGTTCACCCGTTCGCGCGGGCCGTTCGCGATCCCCGACGGCGTCGACGAGGTGGTGGTCGAAGGCCGCGACCAGGCCAACGGATACGGCGGCGACACCGTCACGGTCGCGGTGCCGGAGTAGGGTGCCGGCCGACGTCACTGAATCGCGAGCGCGTCCACGTCGGCGTAGGAGATGACGGACGGGGCCAATCCACCGCCCGCGACGTTTGCGGCAACATCGACCGCGGTCTGGAGCGCGGCCCGGTACAACAGCGAACCGGTGGACACCCTCCGCACGCCGACGCCCGCAAGGGCCGGCACCGAGTGGCGGGCCGACGCCAGCGCGTTGACCGGCCGGGGGATCTCCCGGCACAACACCTCGAGGTCCTCCAGGTCGAGGTTGCCGGGAATGAAAATGCCGTCCGCGCCGGCGTCGACGTAAGCATGCGCTCGACGCAACGTTTCGGCGACGTCGGCCTTTTCGCCCAGCCAGTAGGTGTCGACCCGCGCATTGACGAAGAGGGCGGGGCAGCGTTCCTTCACCGCCGTGATTTTCTCCGCATGGCGCGCAGGATCCGACAACGAGCCGCCGGTTCCGTCCTCCAGATTGATTCCGTCGCTCCGCAAGGTTGCGACGAAGTCCGCCACCTCCGCCGGATCCGGGGAAAAGCCATCCTCGACGTCGATGGTCACGGGACACGGCAGCGTGCGCAACATCCGCGCGAGGGCCGACGTCGCGTCCCGCGCCAGACCGCTCGCGTCCGGCGCCCCCATCGCCGCCGCCACCCCGAGACTCGTGGTGCCGACTGCCTGGAAACCCGCCTGGGCGAACAGCATCGCCGACGCATGATCCCAGGCGTTGGGCAACACCAGGGGCTCATCCAGATGGTGGAGATCATGGAACCGCGAAGTCGTGGACATGCCCCGATGGTGCCAGGTATCGACCGGTGCAACCCGAGAAATTTTCTGGGGGACGGGAGCGCGAGACCCACCACCCTCGAAACCGCTACATACTGGAGACGACAGCTCGAACCAGTGACCTGAATGGTCGGACGGTCGAATCCGAACGCGACCGGAGTTCAGGTGCGGTTCGCGTTCGAGAGGAGAGCCATGCCCGAGAGAATCCGGTTGCACCCGCACGAGAGCGAACTGATCCAGCGCTGGCACGGTGCCCACATCCGTGCCGCGGAGGAATCGGAGGAGTTCCGCAGGGGTTGGCGCGCCGCCAACATCACGCCGCAGGCGGACGAGGCTCGGCGATTGCTGGACACCCTGCGACGGACGAGGGACCTTTCGGCGTTCCAATCGGAGTCTAACCGCTGGTCCCGGAGCTTTCCCTCCGGATTCTCCGGAGTCGCGGGACAGATGATCATCAACCAAATCGCCAAAATCGCCCCCGACCACGAAGCTGCCATCACCGTATTGCTCGATGCGCTCGAGACTCCCACGGACATCGATGACGCCGCCGAGAAGATCAAGGGCCTCGCCGACTACCTCGATTCCATCAAGGTCGGGTCGCACCCGAGCCCGGCGCGCGCGCCTTTCGTCGCGTCGTATTTTTGGGGTCTCCAGGGGCCCGACACGTGGCCCGTCGCGTGGCCGAAGTCGACGAACTACGTGGACTACTGCACGGGTATATCTGCTTACGCAGATCAGGGAGACCGGTACCGCGAGCTGCACCGATTCGCCACGGAGTTGGACGGAGACATCGTCCGCTTCGAAGAAGTCGCCGCATGGTGGGCAGACAACGACTCCGCGCTCATCGATGATTCCCTCTGCGACCGCGCCGCATGGCGCGTGAACGAGTTGCGCGAGGGCGCGGATCCGGAGCAGTTCCGCAACAACGCCCAGGCATTGGTGAACGTCGCAGCCCACCTGGGGGCCGTGCTCGAGTTGGCGATCTCCGAAGCGGCGGGACGGACGCTCAAAGCGAAGAAGCCCTCTGTCATGTGGCAGGAGCTTCGGCCCCGCGGCGATATGTGGGTGGACTGGCGCGTTCCCGGCACTTATGGACTGTCCGTCCGCGCGTGGCTGAATGCGCATGGGATTGCCATTGGTCTGCGGCCGTTTCCGCATGCCGACGCCGGCGCCACGGAGGAGGCCGCCGGAATCATCGAGGCGTCCCCTCTGGGCGGATACGAAATCATCGCCGGTGGTCGATCGAAGATCGGCGTCGACCGGGGTTTCGTCGGTGGAGGCAGCGGCGAGGTGCTCTACGGAAAATGGTTCGACCGCAGTGAAATCCCGTCGCTGGACTTCGCCGCCGAAATGGTCCGGACCGCGCGCGACGTCGCCCCGCTGATGGCACAGCTCAATGGCGACGTCGAGGAGTCCGCCGACGACGACGATCTCGCGGCTCTCGTCTCCGAATTCACGTCCTCGGGATACCCGACGGAAGACGACGAACAGCACCGCGCCGACCGGCGGGATTTCGCGAAGACCCTTGACCCCATGGAATTGGAGGTGACGGACACTGCGGAATTGCGCAGAATCTGGAACTCGCGACGATTTGGCTCCACCGGCCCCATGTCCGTCCTGAACACGAGCCTCCGCGACGCCGACGACGCGGAGTACGAACGCATCCTCCGCACGATTTCGTACCTCTGTTGGGACGACGGGGAACCGGTGGCCACGAGAATCGATCGGGTTCTCGGCGACAAGAAGCTCAGGGTCAAGGGCCTCGGGGAATCGGTCATCATGAAGTTGCTGGCGATCTGCCATCCCGAACGATTCATCACGGTGTACCCCTACAACGGCCCCAAGGGGAAGTTGAAAATGCTCCGCGAACTGGGGATCGAGCCTCCGGCCGCGTCGTCTCGGGGTGAGCTGCAAGTCGCGTCCAACGATGTGCTGCGCGATCGACTGGATCGGCATTTCCCGGGCGACGCCTGGGGAATCGGTTCCTTCCTCTACTGGCTCATCGAGCGCGATGACGAGGTGGAGGCGGAATCCGAAACCGATCCGCTCGACGATCTCGCCGAAGAGCTTCTCGTCGACAGGGAGTTCATCGACGACATCGTCGCGCTTCTGAAGGACAAAGGTCAGGTCGTGTTTTACGGCCCGCCCGGCACGGGCAAGACGTTCTTCGCCCGAAAGCTGGCCGCGGCGCTCGTCCCGGACGTGGAACGCCGGCCGATCGTGCAATTTCATCCCTCGACGTCGTACGAGGACTTCTTCGAGGGATACCGCCCGGAAACCGACGTCGAAGGCGCGATGACGTATCAGCTGAAGCGGGGCCCTCTCGCAGACCTCGCCGCTCGCGCGGCGGAATCCTCGAGGGCCCGTCACATCATGATCATCGACGAGATCAATCGGGCGAATCTGCCGAAGGTCCTCGGCGAACTTCTGTTCCTCCTCGAATACCGGGACACCCCGGTCCGCACGTTGTACCGGCCCGACGATCCATTCGTGCTGCCCAAGAACGTCTGGTTCATCGGCACGATGAACACGGCGGATCGATCCATCGCGTTGGTCGACGCCGCATTGCGCCGTCGCTTCCACTTCGTCCCCTTCTTCCCCAATCACGGAAAGATGTCCGGGCTCCTGGAGAAATGGTTGGAACGCAACGACGAGCCCGCATGGGTGGGTGAACTCGTCGCACAGGTCAACGACGAACTCGAAATCGAACTCGGCGGACCGCACCTGCAGCTGGGTGCGAGCCATTTCATGAAACGCGGATTGAACAAGGACACGATGCGGCGCATCTGGGAGTACAACATCGCGCCGTTCATCGAAGATCAGTTCTTCGGGGATCCGGAACTCATCGACCGATTCGGTTTTGACCGGGTCTGGGCCCGATTCGAGAACGTCGCAGAAGAATCGATTGCGGAGGATTCCGCAACACCCGTTACGGACGGCTGACGACGATGGTCGTCTTGAGCGAGTACTCCTTCGTGGATCTCGACCTCACCGGTCGCCAAGCCGCAGCACTGCAGCGAACCGGTTTCGTCACCGTCAGCCCCCTCGCCGGTGATTCCTGGCGGGTGACGGCGTCATCCTTCGTCGGGTCGCTGGTGGTCGATGGCGTCGAATTGCTGATTCGCCCGAAGATCAACGCCGAAAATCTGTTTCTTCTGCTGGAGCCCGGGCTTCCTCCAAACGCGTGGCGCCGAGAATCCTTCGACTACGGCGCCTCCCCGGATCTGCTGCCGGCCGTGATTTCCTTCTTCGCCAAAACCGTCGAGACGACTTTGGGCCGCGGAATACTGCGGTCGTACGAGTCGCGCCGCGATGATTTGATCGCACTGCGGGGCCGCATGGATTTCACCGGGCAGTTTCGGATGGGAGGGACATCGTCCCCCGTGGCCTGCAGCTTCGACGAGTACTCGCAAAACACGCCGGAAAATCGGGCACTCAAGGCCGCGGTCCGAAAGTCGCTGCGTGCACCACGCATCTCCCCTGCGATCCGTCGGCTTTTGTTGGGGCACGTTTCCGCTCTGGAGGACGTCGATGACGTTTCGGTCTCCCCCGGCGACATCGACGCCATCACATGGAATCGACTCAATCAGCACTATGAGCCGGCATTGCGGCTCGCTCGGCTCATCCTCGCCAACCTGACTTTGATGGACACCGAAGGCGCCAACTCTGCGCAATCCTTCACGGTGGACATGAATGATCTATTCCAGCGGTTCGTGACCGAACGCCTGCGACGGGTGCTTCGCGGACGGGCCATCGTCAAGGGCGAACCGACCCACCACCTCGGCGTGGGTCGCCAAATCCCGATGCAGCCGGATCTCGTCTTCACCTCGACCGATGGCGCCACCAATTTCGTCGGCGACGTCAAGTACAAGATCACCACCGACGCCCGAGCCCGGAGCCAGGACTACTACCAGCTCCTCGCGTACGTCACGTCCCTCGGCCTGCCCGAGGGGATCCTCATCTACTGCGGCTCGGACCCCGGGGGCTCGCAAAGGACCGTGCGGATCCGCAACACCGACAAGAGACTCACCGTGCACGCACTCGATTTATCGGGAACCCCCGCTCAGGTCGAGGATCAGATCCATTCACTCGCGGACGGAGTGACGGCCGCCATGCACCGTGCACGCACCCGCGCGGAGCATTCGAATCGACAGTGATCGGGACATTGTGGCCGTCGGCTCGACGGGTGACGGCGGCGTCGTAAAGCAACGCCCGCCGACGGTGAAATTGCCCCTCGCACCCGGACCCCGACAGGCGCATAATGTGAGGCACGCCACTCACCTTGGCGTCCACGAGCGAAGGAGCCGACCATGGCCAACCTGTCCACCTACATCGCATTCCCCGGCAACGCTGCGGAGGCATTCGCCCACTACCACGAGGTGTTCGGGGGCGATCTGAACCTGATGAAGTACGGCGACAACGAACCGATGGAGGGCATGCCCTTCGAGCCGGACCCGAACCTGGTCGCCCACGCGAAGCTGGACCTGCCCGGCGGCACCATCACCGGCGGCGACGGCATGCCCGGCGAGGA
>NZ_DURI01000006.1 GCF_012837295.1 Corynebacterium sp.
CCACGTCCTGCGCACCGCCGACGACGCGTCGCGGCTGCGGGAGACGCTCGGCGGCGGGGGCCGCGGCGTGGACGTCGTCGGCGCCGGGGTGCTCGGCATGGAGGCGGCCGGGTCGCTGACCGATGCCGGCCAGCGGGTCCGCGTCCACGACGTCGCGCCGGAGATCATGTCCCGCATGCTTCCCGACGGCGCCGCGGCCTGGCTGCGCGGCGTGCACGAACGCCGCGGCGTGGACTTCGCCCTCGGTGCGGAACCGCAGCTGGACGGTGACGCGGTCACGGTGGCCGCCATCGGCATCCGCCCCGACACGGAGCTCGCGGAACAACTGGGCCTCGAGGTCGCCGACGGCGTGGTGGTCGATGAACTCGGCCGGACGTCCCGGACCGGCATCTACGCCGCCGGCGACTGCGCGGCGCTGCGCGTCGGCGACTGCCTGCACCGCGACGAGGATCTCGCGTCGGCCCGGGCCTCCGGCATCCGCGGGGCCACCGGCGTGCTGGTCGACGCCGGAGAGACGGAAGCGCCCGACGCGCACGCACCGGCGCCCGCCCGGCGGTGGAGCGTCCAGGCCGGGCTGCGCGTGACCACGGTCGGCGAGGTCGTCGGCACCGGGACCGAACCGGGCGCCGGGGCCGAGCACATCGTGGTCGTCTCCGAGGCGGAGGAATTCGAGTCCGTCGTCGTCCGCGATGGGCTGGTCATCGGTGCGGTGGCCGTCGCCAAGCGCCCGAACCCGCGGGGAATCGCCGCGGCGGTCGGGCACCCCTGGGACCGCTGACGCCGTGACGTTGCACGCCCCCACTACCCTGGCGGGTGTGAAGGACGAACCGGACCATGCGACCACCGACCCTGGAACCGCCGCCGGCGGGAACGGGCGCGGTGGCCGCAGGCGCCGGTTGACCGCCGGCCAGCGGCGCGAGGACATCCTCGACGCGGCCGCGACCCTGTATTCGGAGGGACGGCCGAGCGAGTACACCATCGACGACGTCGCCAAGAAAGCCGGAGTGTCCCGCGCGACGTTCTACCGGCTGTTCACCGGGCTCGAGGACCTGAAGATGGCCATCATCGGCCGCATCGCCGCGGCCTTCCAGAAGCGGATGTTCTCCGGTTTCGGCTCCGACAACCAATGGGAGGAACTGGTGGTCGGCATCCGCGAATTCCTGCGCATCTGCGACGCGGTGCGCTCGGAGGTGCTGGTGCTGCTGGACAGCCACGGCCGGGGGACGATCGCCGAGGGCATGCGCGATGCGGTCGCCGCCGAAATCGCCCGCCGGGTCCGGCCCATCGAGGAAACGCCGCTGGGCCGCGAGGCGCTGCGCACGTGGGTGGCCGCCGCCGAGCACCAGGTCCGCGACTGGCTGCAGGCCCGCGCCGCCGACAAGGCCTCGGCGGCACCCGTCGACGCCGTCGCCGAGCGCATGGCCGCGTTGCTGCCCGCCATCGCCGGTGCCTTCGCCGCCACCGGCGAGGATGCGTTCCTCGACGAGGTCATCCGCGTCCTCGAGGACGGGCGCCGGGCTCTCTAAACGGTCATCCGATCCGCGCCGACGTCGGCAGCTGCAGGCGGTCGGAGCGGACCATGAAGCTCTCCAGGCTGACGTCGCGCAGGATCAGCTCGTCGGTGATCTGGTCGGGCAGCCCCAGCGAGTGCGACGCCAGCGATTCCAGCACGGCGTCGTCGATCCACCGGGCGTCGATCGTGATGGGGATCAGCTCGCCGGCGCTCGCCGCGGGCGTGACCGTCAGGGAGCGGACGATGATGTGGAAGTTGCCGGTCAGGGTCGACATGGTGCCGGGGGCCGTGGACAAGCCGACGTCGACGCCTTCGGCCTGCAGGCCGAGGTTGTCCAGCTCCACCCGATCCGCGTCGAGGCGGATCGCCTGCACGACCTCGCCGGACGGGATGGTCACGGCGGTTTCGGACAGCCGCACGTTGCCCAGCAACCGCACCGAGTCGGCGGTGATGATCTCCATCGTGTCGGACACGTTCAGCTCCCCCGGCAGCGACTCCGGCGGATCGCCGAGGCCGAAACCACCGGCGGCGTCGTCAGGCTCGTTTCCGGTCCCGGGCAGTCCCGGCAACAGTTCGCTTGGCGACGGGATGGTGCCGGTATCGGGCAACGGTGACATGGCAGGGGGCGCGATCGCCGGCGGCGCCTGCTCCTGCGGGGCCCACGGGACGGGCAACGCGGGAATCGGCCACGGGGCGGGGGCGGCCGAGGCGACCGGCGGGGCGAACATCGGCGGCGCGGCGATGGCACCGACCATGGCGAGTGCGATGATCAGTGCCGCGGCGCTTGAGCCAGCGGCGGAGGGGCCCTTCCCTTCCGCGCGCCCGGTGCCCGAACCCGGTTCGGCGACTTCGGAGCCGCCGGGGGTGCCGGGGCCGTTTGCGACCGGTTTCTCGTCCGGGCTCCACGACAGCGCGAGCGCGCCGCCGACCAGCGCCAGCACGGTGCCGAGGATGAAGCCGCCGAAGTTCGACGTCGGCAACGCGACGATGGCGAGGATCAGCGACGTGACGCCGGTGAGGATCCGCGTGTCACCGCCGCGCCACGTCAGCAGGCCGCACACGATGAGCAGCACGCCGATGAGCAGCGTCGATACGCCCGACAGCGACGAGATGCTGATCAGCAGTCCCTGGACGTCGAAGGTCAGGTAGGCGGGCGTGAGGATCACCGCGCCGCCGAGGATCATGCTCAGCCCCGCGCCGAACGGGCGCTGCTTGCGCCACCGGTTGAGGGACCGGCCGCGGCGGTCGCCGGCACTGTTGGCCTTGTCGGAGTTGTCGGCGCTGTTGGCGTTATCGATCTTGTCGGCGTCAACAGCTTTGTCGGACTTCGGGTCAGCAGCCACCGTCATCCCCGGTCACGACGTTGATCTTCGCCCCGGCGATCGTCAGCGAATCTGCCGCGACCGACGTCACCTGGAGCACCTGTTGCTGGACCACCATCCGCGTCGCGGCCAGGCCCCAGCTGCCGCCGGGCGCCCGTTCGTCGACCTGATTGGCGTCGATGCCGATCTGGGGGTTGTACATGGTCAGGGCGCCGTTGATGTCCTTGGCGCCGACCAGCAGATTCTCGGCGCCGAAGTTCTGGCCGGGGACCAGGAGCTTGAACGTGGCTTCCCCGACGCCCGGAACGTTGCCCAACGGCGCCGACAGGCAGACGTCGGTGCCGGTGGCGTCGCCGAAGCGCAGCTTGGAAACGCCGGACTCGCCGTCGCCGACCTTCTCGGCGCCGACGAAGAGACTGGAGGAATCGCCGACGAGCTCGTCGACGGTGAGCGTCATCACCGTGCCGGACAGTGCGAGGTTGGCGGAGATGCCGCCCTGGGCCATGGCCACGCCCGTGCCGCCGGCGACGAGAAATCCGCCTGCGAGGATGCCGATGAACCTGGCCTTCTTCACGTGCCCCATGCGTACGTCGCCTTCTTCCCGGTCGCTGGCGCGGACCGGGGCCAAAATCCCGTCGTCCGCGCCCTTTTCCTTTCCGGGGACTATATAAGTGCAGCAGCGTGCAGGGGCGGGGTTCGCGAAAATGGCGGGCGGGCTCCCGGGACAGCCAGGTAATTGCATCCCTCTCCGACAGCCGCCGGTGCACTGTGCCGGACCTGGGACGGTCACCCGCCCGGTGCGCGGTTCCGGCGCCCCAGGCCGGTTGCGACACGGTCCATGAGATCGAGCACGTCCGGTGCCCGCCAGGCACGGCGCCGCTTCCCGGCCTGGTACCCGATGACGATGCCGGATTTTTCGAGCCGTTCCAGAGAACGCCTCGCAGCCGTCACGGAGCACCCCGCCGCATCGGCGGCGAAAGCGACGTCCATGACGGGCTGCGCCAACAACGCGTCCACCAATGCGCCGTCGGGTGTACCGGCACGTCCCGTCACAAGCGCGCGCCAGTCCTCCCGGATCGACGCCAGTTCCCCTGCCGCCCACGTGCCCAACCCGGCGGCTTCGACCGCGGCGCGGGCGAATAGCTCGACTATCGGTTCCGGATGCCCTCGGCGGTACGCATCCAGCGTGTGGAAGTAACCCGCCGTGTCTTGCAGCAATCTCGCCGACAGCGGCAGCACCGCGTTCGAGCACAAACCGGATTGCGCCAACACGACGTGGACGAGCGCGCGGCCCGTCCGGCCGTTGCCATCCGCGAACGGGTGAACCGTCTCGAACTGTGCGTGGGCGATCGCGGCTTTCGCGACGGCCGGAAGGTCGCTGCGGCCCAAGAAGCCCATCAAATCGTCCACGAGCGCGGGTACGTCTTCGACCTTCGGCGGAACGAACAGCGCACCCGCAGGGCTCAGGTCATCACCGCCGATCCACACGGCGCCCTCCCGCCACTTGCCCGCGATGTCCGGTGCCGAGGGGCCGAGCAGAACCTCATGCATGCCGAGCAGCCCGTCGACGCCGAGTTCCGATCCGACGCGCGCCGCAGCGGACATCAACTTCGCATTCGCCACGATCAGCGGAGCGTTGCCCTTGATGCGCGACCCCGAAGCACCGCGTGCAGATGGGCCCGAGACATCCCCCTCGGACCCGGAAGTAGCGAAGAACTCCGCCTCCACGAGCGCCCTCGCCGAGGCGGTGAGACGTTCGATCCGGGACGACGCGGACGACTCGCTTCGCAGGAGCAAAGAGGCAAAGGGCAGCAATGCCGACGCCGGGCCGGCGTCGAAGCGCGCCACGGCGGCCGATGCTGCGGCCAGGTCGGCCGCCAATGCCGACGTCAGCTCGAACTTCGCCTCGGATATCGCGGGAACGACGGCGGAGTCATACGACGATGGGATCCTCGCGCGTGCCCGCGAGGAAACCGGCAGCCCGGGATCGACGACCCAGTCCTGCTTTTCGAATGTGACGTGCGGCCAGGTCATGTCGTCCCCTTCCGACGGCCACGGATGCAGATCACAACCGTCGCTCATGACCGCCAATTTTACACTTGACCCCCATAAGTGCAATCACAACTCGGGTTCATGGCACTTGAGGAGCTCAAGGCATCGATGATCGGCAGCTGGAACAACCGGGCACATGACCCGGAATCCCGCGCCATCCCCGAGCTACACCGAGCAGGAACCGTCCGAGCAGTCCGGGCCATCTGCGCCGGCATCGGTCCCGGCCCCACCGGTCGCGGCGGCATCGGCGCCCGCCCCCTGGCCACCGGTTCCGCCGGTCGCGGAGCCGTCGATCGTCGTCAAGCCCTTGTTGGACTCTTCCCACGCCGTGGCCAACGCCTGCCGGAACACGTCGACCGGCTGGGCGCCGTTGACGGCGAACTTGCCGTCGAAGACGAAGAACGGCACGCCGGAGATGCCCAGGCCCTGGGCCATGGTCATGTCGTGGCGCACGTCGATGGCGTAGGCGTCGGAGGCGAGCATCTCGGCGACCTCGTCGCCGGGCAGGCCGATGGACTCGCCGATCTCGCGCAGCACCCCATGATCGGAGACCAGGCGGCCGTCGGTGAAGTACGCCTTCTTCAGGGCTTCGTCGGCTTCGTCGTCGAGCCCTCGGTCGCTGGCCATGGCGGCCAGGCGGTGGGCGTCGAAGGTGTTGCCGGACTTGGCGTCGCGCCAGTTGAACTCCAGGCCGACGGAAGCGAAGTTCGCGGCCATCTGATCCTGGGACTCGACGGCGGCCTCGAGCGGCATGGAGTACTTCCGCGCGATCATTTCGGGGATCGTCTCGGTCGACGACGCGTCGGCGTTCGGGTCGAGCTGGAACGCCCGCCACAGGATCTCCACTTCGGCGTCCGCGTGCTCGGCACGGAACTCCTTCAGGGCTTCTTCCAGGTGCCGCTTGCCTATCCAGCAGAACGGGCAGACGACGTCGGACCAGATGTCAATGCGCATGACAGGTGCAACGGCGCCCGGCTGCGGGGCATTCCCGTCGGCCGGATGTCGCTGCCTTACGCGTCCTACCGGGCAGGGTTACCCGCCTCGGTGCCCACCTCGGACTGCGCCTCGGCGCGCGCCGTGCGCTCGGCGGACTTGCGGGCGACGGCGGCGAAGATCGCGCCGGCGATGTTGTGCCACACGGCGGCGACGGCGCCCGGGATGGCGGCTTCGGCCGAGAAGAACTTGCCGGACATGCCCGAGGCCAGGCCGGCGGACTGGGTGGCGACCTCGATGGCGGTGGTGCGGCACGCCTCCGGCGGCAGCTTGAACACGCGCGCGGCGAGGTAGCCGAAGATGTAGCCGAACAGGTTGTGCAGGATCACGGCGCCGATGACCAGCAGGCCAACGGTCTTGAGCGTCTCGGCGGACTTCGCCACGGCGGGGAACACCACGGCGCCGATGCCGAGGATCGACAGCCACGGCAGGATCGGCAGCAGCTTGTCCACGAACTTGTCGAAGGCCACTCGGATGATCAGACCGCCGACGACGGGGATCAGCACGGTCTGCGCCAGCGTCCAGGCGATGCCACCGCCGTCGACCGGCGTTTCCTGGCCGGCCAGCAGCAGCATGATGATCGGCGTGACGATGGGCGACAGCAACGTCGACACCGACGTCATGGCCACCGACAGCGCCACGTCGCCCTTGGCCAGGTACGCCACGACGTTGGAGGCGGTGCCGCCGGGAACCGAGCCGAGCATGAGCAGGCCGATGGCCAGCATCGGGTTGAGGCCCAGCATCTTCGACACGGCCACGGCGGCCAGCGGCATGATCACGAACTGCGCGATCACGCCGATGGCGATGGGCCACGGGCGGCGGGCGACGAGCTTGAGATCCGGGATCGTCAGCGTCAGGCCCATGCAGAACATGATCACCATCAGGGCGTAGGTGATGTAGTCGCCGATGGGGACGAAGGGCTCCGGGACGAAGAACGCGATGATCGCGCCGATGAGGATGAACGC
>NZ_DURI01000054.1 GCF_012837295.1 Corynebacterium sp.
CGGGGACGCGGACTCGGGAGGGGTTGAGGCCGTCGCGGATCGGCAGCGGCGCGGTGCGGCGTCGGCGGCGCCGGGGCGCGGCGGGGTCCTCCGAGGTCATGGGCACGCACCGGATCCTAACAAGGCCGGATACTGACGAGGAGGGTGTGCGATCCGGGGCGTCGTGTACAACGAGGGCATGAGCGAATCCCGCGTGCCGCTGTCCGTCCTCGACCTGGTCCCCGTGTCCTCGGGGTCGAACGCGAGGGAGGCGATCGCCGCCAGCGTCGACGCCGCCCGCGCCGCCGAAGCCTCCGGGTACCGGCGGTTCTGGGTCGCCGAGCACCACAACACCCTCAACATCGCGTCGTCGGCGACGACCGTGCTGATGGGCCACCTCGCCGGGGCTACGTCGACCATCCGTATCGGCTCCGGCGGCATCATGCTGCCCAACCACGCGCCGCTGCGGGTCGCCGAGGACGTGGGCACCCTGGCGACGATCTACCCGGACCGCATCGACCTCGGGCTCGGCCGCGCGCCGGGCACCGACCCGTCGACGGCCCGCGAACTGCGGCGCGGGGCGTCCGACGTCGTCGACTTCGCCGCCGACATCCGTGACCTGATCCGCTACCTCGGGCCCGTGCGCCCGGAAGCGCGGATCGTCGCCTACCCCGGGCAGGCCACCAACGTGCCCATGTACGTCCTCGGCTCGTCGACGGCCGGCGCCTCCGTCGCCGCGATGCTGGGCATGCCCTTCGCCGCGGCCTCCCACTTCGCCCCGTTCCAGCTGGCCGAGGCACTGGAGGTCTACCGCGATTCGTTCCGCGCCGACGCCCCCACCGCCACGATCTCCGAGCCCCACGCCATGGTCGCCGCCAACGTCCTCGTCGCCGACACCGCCGATGCCGCCCGCCGGGAGTTCTCCGTGGTCCAGCAGATGTTCCTGAACATCGGCCGCGGCGGCACCCGCCGCCCCCTGCCCGAACCCGTCGACCACCCCGAAGCCGGGGCCAGCATGATCGAGTGGCAGCGGGTGCAGGCCACCCTGCGCTGCTCCTTCCACGGCACCGCCGACGACGTCGTCGCCGGGCTCGAGGGCTTCGCCGCCGACACCGGGGCCGATGAAATCATCACCGTCACCTACTCCCACGATCCGCGGGTGCGCATCGACTCGATCCGCGCACTCGGAGACGCATGGAACGGAAACGGGGCGAAGTAGGACCAGCCGGCCCGTCGTAAAGCAACCGCCCCGCGAAGCGGAAAAATCGCACGGGACTCATTCGCGTTACGGGGGTACCGTGGTAGGTGGATGTTCACAACCGGCGGCGCCCCGCGATCCGGGAGCCGCCCGAGGAGGAGGGGGCGTCATGCCCAAGCAAGACATCATCGTCTGCGCAGTAGATGGATCCGATGCGTCCAAGACCGCAGCCAAGTGGGCGGCTAACACCGCCGTCAAGCGCGGCATCCCGCTGCGGCTGGTCAGCAGCTACTCCATGCCGCAGTTCCTCTACGCGGAGGGCATGGTCCCCCCGCAGGAACTGTACGAGGACCTCGAGGCCGAGACCCTGGAGAAGATCGAGGAGGCCAAGAAGGTCGCCGTCGACTTCGTGCCCGACGTCGACGTCTCCCACCAGATCGAAGAGGGCAGCCCCATCGACATGCTGCTCGACCTGTCCGAGCAGTGCACCATGATCGTCATGGGCTCGCGCGGGCTCGGCGGGCTCTCCGGCATGGTGATGGGTTCCGTGTCCGCCGCGGTCGTGTCGCACGCGTCGTGCCCGGTCGTCGTGGTCCGCGAGGACAACCACGTCACCGAGGAGACGAAGTACGGCCCGGTCGTCGTCGGCGTCGACGGCTCCGGAGTGTCGCAGAAGGCCATCGAGAACGCCTTCAAGGAGGCCGATGCCCGCGGTGCCGAGCTGATCGCCGTGCACACCTGGATGGACATGCAGGTCCAGGCGTCGCTGGCCGGGCTGTCGGCCGCCCAGCAGCAGTGGCAGGTCGTGGAGGAGGAGCAGAACGCGCTGCTCGGCCAGCGTCTCGCCGGTTGGCACGAGCGGTACCCGGACGTGAAGGTGACCAAGGTCGTCACCCGCGACCGTCCGGTGCGCGCTCTCGCCGACGCGTCCGAGGGCGCCCAGCTGCTCGTCGTCGGCTCGCACGGCCGCGGCGGCTTCAAGGGCATGCTCCTCGGCTCGACGTCGCGCGCTCTGCTGCAGGCCGCGCCGTGCCCGATGATGGTCGTCCGGCCGGACGAGCTGCCGAAGTAGCACCTGGATAGAAGCAGGCCCCGGGGCGGGGTCGGGATCGTCGGGTTTCGCGCCTGGTCCCGGCCTCGCCCCGTCGTGCTCTGCGCGCGTTTCCGGCACCATCCGTCGAACGTGAAGCCTTTTGATCGGGTGTCGGGGAAAATTTTTCCGAAAAATTCCGCGGCGCCGGAAACCAAGCGTGACCTGAGATTTTGAGTAAACGAAGTTCATAAAACGTTCCCCAAACGTTAGCGTCGTGTTGCCGTCGGGCAACCAAGTTCACCTACAATGGTGAACGACGCTTTCTTCCCCAGCGAAAGGATCTCTATCATGACTGACACCCTGCTTCTCGCCGCCTCCTCCCCGAACCTCGGCTGGATCGGCTGGATCATCATCGGTGGTCTGGCTGGCTGGATCGGTTCGAAGATCATGGGCACCGACGCTTCGATGGGCATTCTGCTCAACATCATCGTCGGCATCATCGGCGGCTTCCTCGGTGGCTGGCTGCTCGGCATGCTCGGCTTCGACGTCGAAGGTGGCGGAATGATCTTCAGCTTCCTCACCTGCCTCCTGGGCGCCGTGATCCTGCTGTGGATCGTCGGCCTGGTGACCAAGCGCCGCTAAGCGGTAGTTCACCGACTCCGGGTCGTTCCTCTTTCGGGAGGGGCGGCCC
>NZ_DURI01000055.1 GCF_012837295.1 Corynebacterium sp.
CCGGATGCTCGCCGACGCGGTGAACCGTGGCGCGGCCAACGCCGACGGCGCCGACGGTGCTCCGGAAGGCGCCGAGGTGACCGCCGAGGATCTCGTCGCCTGGGACCTCATCACCTGCGACACGCAGCCGCCGCGCCCCTTCGGCGTCGCGGACGAGTTCCTGGCCTGCGGTCGCCTGGACAATCTGCTCAGCGTCCACGCGTCGCTGGTCGCCTTCGAGCAGTTGCTTCACGACGGCCCGTCCGCCGCCTCCGCGACCGCGGCCGACGATGGAGTGGCCGACATCCCGGTTTTCGTCGCCTTCGACCACGAGGAAGTCGGCTCGGCGTCGACGACCGGTGCGGCGGGCCCGTTGCTGGAGGACGTCCTGCGCCGCATCGCCGCGGCGGCCGGCGCCGACGAGGACGGGCTGCAGCGCATGTTCCGCCGTTCGACGTGCATCTCCGCCGACGGCGCCCACGCCGTCCACCCGAATTACGCGGGGGAGCATGAGCCGGGCCATTGGCCGCTGCTCGACGGAGGTCCGGTGCTGAAGATCAACGCCAACCAGCGCTACGCCACCGACGCCGTCGGCCAGGGCATGTTCGAGCGCGTCACGGCCGCCGCCGGCGCGGCCGCGGGGGAGACCATCCCCGTGCAGTACTTCGTGTCCTCCAACCAGAAACCCTGCGGTTCGACGATCGGCCCGATCACGGCGACTCGGCTGGGCATCGCCACCGTCGACGTCGGTGCGGCGATGCTGTCGATGCACTCGCCGCGCGAAATGTGCGGCGTGAAGGACCCGTGGTGGCTGGCGCGGATCATCGGGGCGTACTGGGCCGGCGCGTAGTTCGGCCCCGCCACCTCCGTCGCCACCGCGACCTCCACCGGCACGGCACGGACCGCGCCACGCCGCCGCCATGACCGGGCCCCCGTCCGTCCCGGCGGTGGTGGCACGGTGACGCGACCGCCGAATAGTGTCGGAATCACGGCGATGCGGCCCCACGGTGGCCGTCGCAAAGCAACGCCCGCAGTACCGGCCAGCAGACAAGGACCCGCCACATGACGGACCCCCGCACCCACGAAGGCATGGCCTTCGACCCCGCCGCAGAACCCGCGACCGGGCCGGCGGCATTCGAGGTGCCGCTGAGCGAGATCATCGACTGGCGCAGGCACATCCACAAGAACCCCGAGCTGAGCTTCCAGGAGTACGCGACCGCCGATTTCATCGAGGGGCTGCTGGAGGAGTGGGGCATCGAGACGCGGCGGCTGACGCCGACGTCGGTGGTCGGCACGGTCGTCGGCACCGCGGGCGACCCCGCCACCGGCCGGACGATCGGCTACCGCGCCGACATCGACGCGCTGCCCATCAAGGAGGAGACGGGGCTGCACTTCGCGTCGCAGAACGCCGGCGTCATGCACGCCTGCGGCCACGACGTGCACACCGCCATGCTGCTGGGCACCGCCCGCATCCTCCAGGGCATGCGCGACCGCCTCCACGGGCGGGTGAAGCTGATGTTCCAGCACGCGGAGGAAATGCTGCCGGGCGGCGCCCGCGAACTCGTGGCCCACGGCGCCGCCGACGACCTCGACGAGGTCTACGCCTTCCACGTCGCCCCGCACCCCATCGGCCACGTCGGCATTTGCCGCGGGCGCGTGTCCACGATGTCCGGCATCGTGTCCATCTCCATCCGCGGCCGCGGCGGCCACTCGTCGAACCCGCAGCTGGCCGTGGACCCCGTGCTGGTGGCAAGCGAGGTGACGCTGATGCTCAACACGATCGTCAGCCGCAACCTCGACCCGAAGGCCATGAACATCGTCAACGTCGGCTCGCTCCACGGCGGCGAGGCCGGCAACGTCATCCCCGACGAGGCCTGGCTGGAGGTGTCCATCCGCTCCATCGACGAGGGGGATTGGGCGTCGATCTGCGGGCGCATCGAGACCGTGGTCAACGGCATCTGCCACGCCCACGGCGCCACCGCCTCCTTCGAATGGCAGACGCCGTACCCGATGGTGGTCAACGCCGATCTGGCCAGCGACCGCGCCTGGCACGCCGCCACCCGCGCGATCGGGCCGAACCGGGTCTTCGACGCCGACCCGTGGGCGCCGTCGGATGATTTCTCGTACTTCTCGCGCGAGGTGCCCGGCTGCTACATGTTCCTCGGCGGCGGCGGGCCGGAGAACGGCATGCCGTACTTCCTGCACAATTCGCGTTACGACGTCGCCGAGCGCGCCATGTCCGCCGGGGTGAAGGTCGAGGTGCAGATCGCCCTCGACGCGCTCGCCCCCGGCCTGCCCGCCCCGCCGCGCCGCCCCGAGCAGAAGGGCACGATGGCCGCCGCCGGGTCGATCCCGCCGCGGCCGGCG
>NZ_DURI01000056.1 GCF_012837295.1 Corynebacterium sp.
TCGCCCGTGAGATCGAGCTGGAGGATCCGTACGAGAAGATCGGTGCGGAGCTGGTGAAGGAGGTCGCCAAGAAGACCGACGACGTCGCCGGCGACGGCACCACCACCGCCACCGTCCTGGCCCAGGCTCTCGTCCGTGAGGGTCTGCGCAACGTGGCCGCCGGTTCCAACCCGATGGGCATCAAGCGCGGCATCGAGCAGGCCACCGCCAAGGTGACCGAGGCTCTGCTGGCGTCCGCCAAGGATGTCGAGACCGAGGAGGAGATCGCCGCCACCGCCGGTATCTCCGCTGCTGACCCGGCCATCGGTGCGCAGATCGCCAAGGCCATGTACGCCGTCGGCGGCGGCGAGGTGAACAAGGATTCCGTCATCACCGTGGAGGAGTCCAACACCTTCGGCGTCGAGCTCGAGGTCACCGAGGGTATGCGCTTCGACAAGGGCTACATCTCCGGTTACATGGCCACCGACCTGGAGCGCGGCGAGGCCGTCCTCGAGGATCCGTACATCCTGCTGGTGTCCGGCAAGATCTCCAACATCAAGGATCTGCTGCCGCTGCTGGAGAAGGTCATGCAGTCCGGCAAGCCGCTGCTGATCATCGCCGAGGATGTCGAGGGTGAGGCTCTGTCCACCCTGGTCGTCAACAAGATCCGTGGCACCTTCAAGTCCGTCGCCGTCAAGGCCCCGGGCTTCGGTGACCGTCGTAAGGCCCAGCTGCAGGACATCGCCATCCTCACCGGTGGTCAGGTCATCGCCGAGGAGGTCGGCCTGTCCCTGGAGACCGCCGACATCCCGCTGCTGGGTACCGCCCGCAAGGTCGTCGTGACCAAGGACGACACCACCATCGTCCAGGGTGCCGGTTCCGCCGAGCAGATCGAGGGTCGCGTCAAGCAGATCCGCGCCGAGATCGACAACTCCGACTCCGATTACGACCGTGAGAAGCTGCAGGAGCGTCTGGCCAAGCTGGCCGGCGGTGTCGCAGTGCTCAAGGTCGGTGCCGCCACCGAGGTGGAGCTCAAGGAGCGTAAGCACCGCATCGAGGATGCAGTCCGCAACGCCAAGGCTGCTGTCGACGAGGGCATCGTCGCCGGCGGTGGTGTCGCGCTGCTGCAGGCCGCTGAGGTCCTGGCTGATGATCTCGGCCTGACCGGCGACGAGGCCACGGGCGTCAAGATCGTCCGCGAGGCCCTGTCCGCACCGCTCAAGCAGATCGCCCTCAACGCGGGCCTCGAGGCCGGCGTCGTGACCGAAAAGGTGTCCGGCCTGCCGCAGGGCGAGGGCCTCAACGCCGCTTCGGGCGAGTACGTCGACCTGATGGCCGCCGGCATCAACGACCCGGTGAAGGTCACCCGCTCGGCGCTGCAGAACGCGGCGTCCATCGCGGCGCTGTTCCTCACCACCGAGGCCGTCGTCGCCGACAAGCCCGAGCCGGCCGCACCGGCCATGCCGGGCGGCGACGAGATGGGCGGCATGGGCGGCTTCTAAGCCCCCGCGCCCCCGTCGCTTCTGACAGGCCCCGCACCCCACGTTCGCGTGGGTGCGGGGCCTTCCCCTTTTTCCGGCCCTTATTGTCCCCGCCGCTCCTTCTTCCCCGCCTTTCCCGCTTGACGACGGCCCGCGCATCACCCGTTCATCCGCGCCTCATCGGTTGCTCCCCATCCCCTCGGTTCGGGGCGGCCCGCGTGCCACGTGGGCGTCGTAAAGCCGAAAAGATGGTGGGCATTGGGCTTAGTGCCAAACGATCAACGCTCACGAAAACGCACCCGTAAAAGGCCAGGTGGTCAGAAGTGCTACCCGGGAGCGTTGACCGTATGACACGAAGCTCCTGGAGACGTCGGAGATGGTTGAGATGGTGGAGACGCTGGGCGGGAAACGGCGGAGCGAAAGCGTCTCGGGCTACCGGTACTCCCAGCCGTTCTCGACTTCGAGATTGAAGTAGATGTCGCGGCAGTGCTTCTCGTCCCAGCGCGACCGCGTCCGGGGCTGGCCGAGGGCGTGACCGATCTCGTCGCAGATCTCGTCGATGATCTCCCCGAATCGATTGTCGACGTCGTAATCCGTGTACCGGAGGATCTTCACGTCCCTGCGCACCAGGTTGTTTTGGCGCGCACGATCAACGCGGAACACCTCCTCGTCCGCATGGAACTTCACGGAGTCGAACTCGACCACCAAATTCGCCTCGACGACGTAGATGTCCCACATGTACGGGCCGATCGCGACGTTGAGCTGCACCGTCCACCCGCGCATCTGGATGGCGCGCGCGAGGTGGCCCTCGACCTTCGAACGGCGGTTCTCGGGAGCCCACTCCAGCAGCGGGAACAAGCGATTGGCGTGGCGCGCCGGGAGATTCCGGGCCTCCGCGAGGACGCCGGTGCGCGAATCCATGGTGGGGAACCGGTTGTCGATGGTCTCCGCGACGGCCCTCGGCGACCACACGTCGAGGAGATCGAGCAGCGTTTGCGCGAGCGTCGTGAACGGCAGGCCGCCGATCGTCGTCCGCTGCACGTGGTCGCGCGGATGCCCCTTTGCGCCGCGCGGGCTCTTTCGGCTGCGCGGGACGATGACGTCGAGGTCCGTCGGCTCCCGCTTCTTCAGGTTGTGCGCGAAGGCGGCGATCCGGTGCGAGAAGACGGCGTCCGGCGATCTGACCAGCACCAACTCCATGCGCAAGCGGAGCTCGGTGACCTTGAGGGAGTATTCGCCGCGCTTGCCGCGGACAATCAATCCGCGGTCGAGCAGCAGCGTGAAGTCGCTTCGGGTGAGGCCGAGTTCGATGAGGCGGGCGCGCGTCCAGATCGGCGGCGCCGCGGTCGTCGCTGGTGTGGTCGTCGCCCGAGTCGATGGCGCCGGCCGCCGCGCGGACGTCGAGTCGACTATTGGTTTGGTGCGTGATTCCCCCGGGCGCGCGTGGCCGCCCCGGAACCGTCCCCCCGAATGGTTCATGGGGGCATCGTGGCACGGATTCCGCGCGTGCGCCCGGCGGGCCGAGGGGTCGGGCGCCGGGTGCTCGTGTCATATGGTCAACGCTCCCGAAAATGGCCACGCAAAAGCGCAGGTTGTCACATGTGCTACTCGGGAGCGTTGATCGTATGGCACTAAGCGTCCCCGGTCGTCTCGGGAAACCTGCCAAATGTCCGGCCGACGGCGGTGAAACGCGAGCGGGGGAGGGCCGCGAAGCGGGGAAACGGACGCCGCGAGGGGCCCGGGGGCACCTGGCACGGCAGCCGGCCTCCCCCGAAAAGAGCCTTCACCGGCGAAAGGTGGCCGGAGCCACTGCTCGCCGCCCCGAATCGGGGGCGTTGCGCAGGTAGGCTTGAGGCATGGCTGACACGAACGAAGAGGACTTCCACATCGTCGATCTGGCGGCGACCGAGGGGTACGTCGTGGACGACTCCGACGAGGACGATCCGGTGCTGGTCACCCCGTCCGGCGATCCGGTGGAGACGTGGCGCGAGAACTACCCGTACGAAGAGCGCATGACGCGCAAGGAGTACGAGAAGACGAAGCGCGCCCTCCAGATCGAGCTGCTCAAGTGGCAGAACTGGACCAAGGAAACCGGCCAGAAGCACATCATCCTCTTCGAGGGCCGCGACGCCGCCGGCAAGGGCGGCACCATCAAGCGCTTCAACGAGCACCTCAATCCCCGTGGCGCCCGCACCGTGGCGCTGGAGAAGCCGTCGCCGCGCGAGTCGACGTCGTGGTACTTCCAGCGCTACATCCAGCACTTCCCGTCGGCGGGCGAGATCGTGTTCTTCGACCGTTCCTGGTACAACCGCTCGGGCGTGGAGCGCGTGATGGGCTTCTGCACGGAGTCTCAGCACGCGGAGTTTCTGCGCGAGGTGCCGATGCTGGAGAACATGCTGCTCGGCTCGGGCATTTCGGTGACCAAGCTGTGGTTCTCGGTGACGCAGAAGGAGCAGCGCACCCGCTTCGCCATCCGCCAGGTCGACCCGGTGCGCCAGTGGAAGCTCTCGCCGATGGACCTCGCCTCGCTGGACCGCTGGGACGATTACACCCGCGCCAAGGAAGAGCAGTTCCGCTACACGGACACCGACGAGTCGCCGTGGATCACCATCAAGTCGAACGACAAGAAGCGGGCCCGCATCAACGCGATCCGCTACGTGCTGTCGAAGTTCGAGTACACGAACAAGGATCATGAGCTCGTCGGCGAGCCGGACCCGAAGATCGTGCTCCGCGGCCGCGATCAGATCGGCGACTAGTTTCGCCCGGGTCCGTCGCGGATCCGGCACTTCGCTTTACGACGAACCGGCCCCCGCACCATTCGGTGCGGGGGCCGGTTTCGCCGTGTGGGGAGCTCTCAACTCCGGTCGCCAAACTTCCGAGTCTTCTTTCCGTAGGCGTTTTGGGCTGACCGAACCTGGTCCCACCAAAATTCATCGCGTTCCTCAGCGGTCGCGTCCTTCGGAAGAAGGCCCATTTGAGTGGCAAGGGTGAAAAAACCTCGTCCGGGCTTATTCTCATTTACGTACATCACGAGCGATGAGAGCATCACCTCGTGTTCGTCGAAGGTCTCTTCAACAATGTCGCCGAGAAGGTCTCCCATGGCACTCCTCTCGTCGGCGGACGCGAAGTCGAATCCGGGGTGCCCCGTTGCAGCAACGATCTCGCGATTGAGATCCGTGTAGTTCGTGTAGCGATGAAGTCTTGCGGTTCGCTTCAGTGACTTAGTGGCGGCGTCGATGAAGTCACGCCACACATGTGGATCTCTCCCGTGGATGCGGTCCATTTTTCCTCCTCCAATGAGCTGGGCCTCCATTCTCGCCCACAGTCGATGTGATGCAATAGGAAAAGGCCCCCGCACCA
>NZ_DURI01000057.1 GCF_012837295.1 Corynebacterium sp.
CCGGCGCGAGGTTGAGAATGAACCGCGTGCCGTGCAGGTTGGCGATCATGCCCAGCTGTTCGGTGGCCTCCGGGCGCAGCTCGCCCTGGGCCAGCAGCACGTCGGCTTCGGCGATTTCCTCGGTGAATTCCATCGGGTCGGTGATGGTGTTGGCGCCGCGGGTGACGAACACGGTGTGGTCGCCGTTGGGCGTCGACGCGATGAACGCGGAGCCGGTGGGCGCGTCCCACGTCGTCTGCACGGAGTGGGTGTCCACGCCGTGGGCGGCGAGCTCCGACAGCACCAGGTCGGCGGCGGGATCTTCGCCGACGGTGCCCGCCATGATGGCGCGCACGCCCGCGTGGGCGACGGCGGAGGCCTGGTTGGCGCCCTTGCCGCCGAGGGCCAGTGAGCTGGTGTCCACGATCGCCGATTCGCCGGGCACGGGGAATTCCGCGACCTGGGCGAGGTGGTCCTGGTGCAGCGAGCCGCAGATGACCACGGTCGGCTCATCGGGGTCGGTGTCCGGCATGAGCCGCTCGACGGTGGCGTCGATGGGCCGGATGGTGCGGTGCGTGCCGGGGGTGGGGCGATCTTCATGCTGCATGCCCCCAACTCTGCCACGGGCAGGGAAGGGGTGCCCGCCGCGACCACCCGATTTACGGTCCGGAGGGAGCCCCGGGGTTGGGTTCCGGCGGGTGGCGGCGCGGCGCGCGCGGTTGGTTGCCGTGGCCGGGTGGTGCCGGTGGCATTGCTTAACGACGGTGATGGCACTGCCGCAGTGGCGTGCTTGCTAGATTATTGCGGTGCGGCACCGCCGCAATCGCCGAGGTGCGGCAGCGCCGCTTTTCGGGATCGCCCCTGTAGCTCAGTCGGTTAGAGCCGTGGACTCATAATCCATAGGTCGCGGGTTCGAGCCCCGCCGGGGGCACGCACGGAAAATGCCGCCCCACCTGCATTCGAGGTGGGGTGGCATTGTCGTTGAATTGGGGGAGCCCGTCAGCGGGTGGCCCCGTCGTCCCCCATGGCATCCCCGGTGCCGCCGGTGGAGTTGCGGCCGCCCCAGCGGAAGAAGCTCCACAGGCGCTGGCTGGGGTCGCGCTGGTAGTCGCGTTCCTGGTAGTCGAAGACGGGGAGGCTCCAGCTCTTCCAGATCGACAGCAGGCGGGTGACGAAGGCGACGGCGACGGAGGCGATGATGGTCACCGTCTCGGAGGCCCCCATCCAATCGAGCGCGAAGTACGCGATCGTGGCCAGCAGGGCGATGGAGGCGTAGAGCTCCTTCTGGAACACCAGCGGCACGCGGTCGCACAGCAGGTCGCGCAGCACGCCGCCGAAGGCGCCGGTGAGCACCGCGGCGACGACGGCGATGATGAAGCCGTGGCCCATCTCCAGCGCCACGCGGATGCCGATGACGGCGAACGCGGACAGGCCGATGGCGTCGAGGACCAGGAAAAGCACCCGGAAGTGCTGCATCAGGAAGGAAATCGACACCGTCAGAATCGCCGCGCCGATGATGACCAGCAGATACTGCGGGTCCTCGACCCACACCAGCGGGTAGTGGCCGAGCACCAGGTCGCGGATCGTGCCGCCGCCGATGGCGGTGACGCAGGCGATGGTGGATACGCCGAAGAGGTCCATTTTCTGGCGACCGGCGGCCAGTGCGCCGGTCATTCCTTCGGCGGTGATGCCGATGACCCACAAGACATGGAGGAGCATGTCTCAACGGTAGACCATTGGCCCCGAAACCCCGGCCCGGGAACACGCGCCGAGAGCGCGAGCACGGCAGCGCGGACCCGGGGCCATGCCCCCGGGGTCAGGCGCCGAGGAGCTTCTTCATCTCGTCGATCTCCTTCTTCTGGGAATCGACGACGATTTCCGCCAGCTCGCGGGTGGGCTCGTTTTCGCCGTCGCGGATGACGTCTTCCGCCATGGCCACGGCGCCTTCGTGGTGCTCGATCATGCCCTCGAGGAAGAGCCGGTCGAATTCCGGGCCCTGGGCCTCTGCGAGTTGCTGCATCGCCTCGTCGGAAAGCATGCCCTCCATGTCCTCGCCGGACTCGCCGTGGCCCGCATGCCCGTCGTGGGGTTCATGGGCGGAGGGGGCGGTGGGATCCTCGCCCCAGGCGGCGAGGCGGGCGCTCATCTGCTCGATCTCGCGGCTCTGCGCTTCGGCGATCTTCTTGCCGAGCTCGATGATGTCGGCGTTGTCGGTGCGGCCCTCGATGAGGCCGGACATGGTCACCGCCTGCTGGTGGTGGGCCATCATCATGCGGTTGAAGGAGACGTCGGCGTCGTTGTGGGGGCCGGCGTCCTCCGCCTCGGGCATTTCGGTTTCCGGCTGAGACGAGGCGGCCGCCGCGCCGGGGGAGGGCGACGTGCCGTCGGCGGCGTCGGAGGACACGGTCGTCCCGGCGGTGCCGTTGGCCGCGTCATCAGCGTCGTCGGTGGCGCAGGCGGTCATCGCGAGGGTGATGGCGGCGGTGCCGGCCAGCGCCAGGCCGCGGAGGATTCGCTTCTCGTTCATGCGTCCACTGTGCCACCAAGTGCGACTCCGGTGTGGAGCGCCTCGTCAGCGGGGTTGCGCATGCTGGCAACGGGGTCGCGTACTCGGTTCCGGATGGCGGTGCCCTGCGTCGGATGCCTGGTTCGGCGGCGCGTTCATCGACGACGTGACCGCCGTCACTGCACCGCCGACGACGTTGCCCCGCTCACCGATCGTTGACAGACCAACTTGTCTGGTTCTACGGTATCTTCCATGTCGATGATGCTCACGCAACGGCTCTGGCTGGACCAGGGCCACGTCCACGGGGACATGTGTCCGCGCCCCGTGGCATTCGCCTGACCGGATCCCCGCCGGTGCCCGCCCCTGGGCCCCTTTCCCGGATCCCCGACATCCCCTGACGTCGCCCGGATTTTCCGACGTCACCCGGCGCCACCCGAACTCGTCCGGCGCCGTCCGACGCTCCGCCGCTTTCCGCGCCGTGTGAACCACCGCGCCGGACCGGACCGTCGTAAAGCGGACGTTCCCATCCGAGACGCCGCGTTTCTCCCATCCTTTTCCCATCCCATGGAAAGGCTCTTTTCGTGAGCACAGAATCTTCCGCGGCCACTTCCGCCGCGGCCTCGAACGCGGCCGCCGACCCGGGCACCACCG
>NZ_DURI01000058.1 GCF_012837295.1 Corynebacterium sp.
GCACCATTCGGTGCGGGGGTCGGTTTCGTTGTGGGGGGGCTCGGGGTCCGGGCTCCGGCCGGGCATCATTCGGCGGTCGACGTCGCCTGTTCTCCGGAGTTCTTCCGTGCGCTCGTCGCCAGCAGGGCCAGGCCGACGAGGATCCAGCCGAGCAGGATCCACCAGCTGCCGTGGGTGCCGGCGCCGTCGAAGAAGGCGATGGATCGAACCAGGTTTCCGGTCGCGCCGATCGGGAGCCACTGGCCGAAGGTGGCCCAGCCGGCGGGCAGCCACCAGGGCCCCGTCGCGAGGCCGGACAGCGGGTTGGCGATGAAGATCGTCAGTGCCGCCGTCAGTCCGATGCCGGCGGTGCCGAGCAGTGAGCCCGCTCCGACCGTGAACAGGGACAAGGCGGCGATGCCGGTGGCGATGGCGGTGGCTTCGAGCCAGAAGTTCCCGGCCAGGGTGCCGTAGCCGAAGTGCAGGATGGCCGCTGCCACGAAGCCTCCGAGGATGCTGACCGACAGCGACGTCGCGAGCTGCATGGTCGGGCGACGCTTGAGCAGGAACGTGATCGCCGCGCCGGACAGCAGTCCGCCGAATGCGAGGGGCAGCGCGAGGGTGGCGATGCCCGCGGCGGTCGGGTCGTCGGCCGTGGTGGGTGCGAGGTCGACCGTGTCGACCTGCTGTCCGGTGGCTTCGAGTGCTCCGGCGACGGGCGTCAGAATCTGCGCATATGGCGTTCCGTTACCGTCGGCCGTGTAGGCCGTGGCACCTTCGGCATCGACGACGATGCCGCCGACGGCTTCTCGTTCGAGGATCGCGTCTTCGACATCCTCCCGGGACGTTGCGGTCGTGATGTCGAACGCGTCGGGGGAGCGCTGGGTCAGGGAGTTCGTGAGTTGCTCGGTGACGGGCGCCGGCGCGGAGACGGAGATCGGCAGGTTGTTCGGGCCGGATGCGAGCGTCGGTGCAAGGAACGCGAAGAGCATCAACGCGATCGCGATGGGGATGGCGACGATGAGGGTTGCGGCGATGGCCTTGGGTGGGCGCTTGCTCGATGTTTCGTTCGTGGTCGGGGCGGTCACCGGGACTCCTTGGATGCGAGGTGGGGTATCGGAGGCCGAGGTTTGCCGCCCCAACACTAAGTGGAACGGAAAACTCCGGTTCATAACTGGAGCATAGCGTTCCGCTAATGTGGAACGCAATACTCCGTTTGTTGGACGGGGCCACCGGCTCGTCACCGCGGTGATCGCGATTAGAGCGTCGGGCCCCTCGGACGGAAACGGAATGGGCGACGATGGGAGACAATGGAGCAATGAGAGCGGACGCCAGCAAGAACCGGGAGCGCATCATCGCGGCGGCGCGCACGTTGCTCGCGCGCGATGGTCTTGACGTTTCCTATCGAGCCCTCGCGGAAGAAGCCGGCGTCGGGGTGGCCACGGTTCATCGCCATTTCCCGGATCGCGAGGACCTCCTCTTCGCCATCGCCCGTGACAACCTCGAGTTCGTGCGCGTCATCGAGGAGCGGTTCCTGCCCATGTGGGCCGAGGACCCCGAGGGTGCCTGGCGGGGAGTCATCGCGGCGATCGCGGATTCGGATTTGCCGGCTCTCGGCGAGTCCGTCTTCAGCGACGACGGTCTGACGGAGGAGTTCGTGGAGCAGATGGAGCCGATGCGTCGGCTGGTGGGGGAGTTCATCTCGCGGCTGTTGGATCGTGCCGCCGCCGATGGGCTCATCCGCGACGACGTCGATGCCCCTCAGTTCATGCTCGCCTTGTTCAGCGTGCTCCGCCCGTGGTCTGACGCGGTGTACGCCGTGGTGCCGGGGCACCGTGAGTGGATGATCGACATGTTCGTCCGGGGCCTGCGGCCGTAGGGCGGCGTCGGTGCTTGACGACGAACCGGCCCCCGCACCAGTTCGGTGCGGGGGCCGGTTTCGTCGTTCGGTTTCGAGGTCCGGGGTCTCCCGGGCGCCTGGGCTCCCGTGTGACTTCCCGTGCTCCATCCCTTATTCCTTCACGGGCTCGATGGGGTTGCCCTGCCAGCGGGTGCCGGCGGGGACGACGTCGCCGCGCATGACCAGCGACGCCGGGCCGATCGTGGTCGACTCGCCGAGGCGGGAAGCCGGCAGCGCCACGGAGTGGGGGCCGAGGGTGGCGCCCGGGGCGAGCTCGACGGTGTCGAGGCTCATGACGCGGTCCTGGAACAGGTGCGTCTGCACCACGCAACCGCGGCCGACGGTGGCGCCCTCGCCGATGCGGCACAGGTCCGTCTCCGGCAGCCAGTAGGACTCGAGCCAGGCACCGTGGCCGACGTCGGCGCCCAGCCAGCGCATCGCGCGGTTCAGGCCGCCGGTGCCGGTGCCGGGCACCAGGTACCAGGGCGCGGCGACTGTCTCGACGAAGGTGTCCTGCAGCTCGTCGAGCCACACGAAGCGGCTCCACAGGGCGTGCTCGCCCTTCTCGTGCGTGCCCACGCAGATCCACTTCATGGCCACGGTGATCAGCATCGCCAGCATGCCCGCGATGAGCAGCACCGGCGAGCCGACGAACCACGCCGCCGCCAGGCCGAGCACGGTCGCGAGCAGAACGTCATCGTCCACGCCGACCATGCCGTCGGCAAGCGCGGTGATGCCCACCGCGGCGCCCTGCATCGCCAGCAGCACCAGCAGGGCCAGGGCGAGCGAGGTGATCGGCGCCAGCAAACGCAGCGTTTCGACGGCCCCGCGGGCGGCCTTCACGCCGGCGCCCGGGCGATAGGTCAGATCCTCGCCGCCGTCGACCTCGACGGCGACGCGGCGCAGTCGCTCCGGCGGGGAACCCCACCAGTTCGAGCCGGCTTTGGCCTTCTTCGGCGTCGAGGACAGCACGGCCACCAGGGAGTTCTTGCCCAGCTTGCGGCCCGGACCGGCGATGCCGGAGTTGCCCAGGAAAGATCGGCGGCCGATGCGGGTCTCCTCGAGCAGCAGCCAGCCGCCGCCGAGCTCGTAGCCGCCGACCATGGTGTCGTCGGCGAGGAAGGACCCTTCGCGGATGTCGGTGAACTTCGGCAGCACCACCGCGGTGGAGATCTCCGCGTCGCGGCCGACCTTCGCGCCCAGCGCCCGCAGCCACCACGGGGTCAGCTGCGAGGCGTACAGGGGGAACAGATCGGTGCGGGCGGCGTCCATGAGCCGTTCGGTGGCCCACGCCTGCCAGCCCACGCGGGAGCGGACGGGGTGCACGCCGGCCTTCAGCCCGATGGACAGCAGGCGCACGAGGATCAGCGTCAACAGCGCGTACACCGCCACCGCGGCGATCGCCGCAGGCGCGGTCCACGCCAGGGCCAGCCCGATGGCGCCGGGCCAGGTCGTCGCGGAGGCCGCCCC
>NZ_DURI01000002.1 GCF_012837295.1 Corynebacterium sp.
GACCGGCTCACCGCCCATCAGGCATCCGCCCGCGGCGGAGTGCTGCACCTCGAATCGAATGACGAGCGCATCCGGATCTCCGGCCATGCCGTGCGGTACTTGACGGGCACCATCCGGGTACCGGTGCAGTAGACGGCACCCGGGCCGGATCGTCGTCAAGCGAACCGCAGGCAAGGCCGAGCGTTCGCCTACGGCGAAACACCTTCCCCCGCTGGTGTGCATGCCCCGTGCAAACCTATAAAATCGCCGCATGCCTTCCGAGCATTCCGATAACCACAGCGCCCCCGCGGAGTCGAACGACGACTCCGCCGCGGCCGAACCGTCCCGAAGTCCCGGTTCCGTCCCCGCGACGGAATCCCCGATCGGCGCCGCAGGGGGTGAGCGCCGATGATCTGGTCCGCACTGGTACTTCTGGTCGTCCTGCTGCTGCTCATCCTGGGCAATGCGCTGTTCGTGGCCGTCGAGTTCTCCTACCTGACCATCAACCGCAATGACCTGCGGCGCCGCATCGACAATGGCGACAAAACCGCCGCAATCGTCGACAAGGCGCTGACAAAAACATCGACGAACCTGTCCGGAGCGCAGCTGGGCATCACCGTCACCAGCCTCGTCGCCGGCTTCCTCACCGGCCCGTCGGTCGGCGTCCTGTTCGCCGAGGGCTTCGGGCTGACCGGCCTGAGCCAGGGCGTGGTCACGGCGATCTCCACCACCGGCGCATTCATCGTCGTCACGTTCACGCAGATGGTGTTCGGCGAACTCGTGCCCAAGAACTGGGCCATCGCCCAGCCGATGCGCGTCGCCGACCTGGTGGTGCGCCCGCAGAACGTGTTCATGTTCCTGTTCGGCTGGCTGGTGCGTTTCCTCAACGGCTCCGCCAACATGATCCTGCGCTGGCTCGGGTTCACGCCCGAAGAGGAAGTCGCCTCGGCCCGCACCGCCGAGGAGCTCCTCGCCGTGGTGTCTCGCTCCGGCGACGAGGGCACGCTGGTCAGCTCGACGGCCGAGTTGGTCGCCCGCTCCATCGAATTCGGTGACCGCACGGCCGCCGACGTGATGACGCCCCGCCCCCGCGTGCGTTTCATCGAAGAGGAGACGGTCGCCGAAGCGCTCGACGCCGTCGCCGAGACCGGCCACGCCCGCTTCCCCGTCTTCACCGACAACGTGGACGACATCACCGGCGTCATCCACTACAACCGCCTGCTCACCGTGCCCTACGACGAGCGGGCGACGACCCCGGCGGCCGGCCTCGCCGAGCCCGTGCACGTGGTGTCCGAGTCGATGACGCTCGACCCGCTCATGCGCGAGCTGCGCGAAACCCCGACCCAGCTTGCCGTCGTCGTCGACGAGTACGGCGGCACGGCGGGCATCGTCACGCTCGAGGACCTCGTGGAGGAAATCGTCGGCGAAATCGACGACGAGCAGGACGAGGAGTCCCGCGACCACCACCGCATCGACGACTCCACCATGCTCATCTCCGGCCTCATGCGCCCGGACGAACTCGGCGACCTGCTCGACCTCGACCTCCCCGAGGGCGAGGAATCCGACACCGTCGGCGGCCTGATCACCGAGAAGCTCGACCGGATGCCCCACGTCGGGGACGTCGTCCGCGTCGAGGCGCTCGACCACGTCCACCGCGACGAGGATGACCTGCCCACCACCGCGGAAGTCGAACTGCGCGTGCAGACGATGGCGCGCCGCCGCATCGGCCGCATCCGCGTCACCGTCGCCCGGAAGGAGAACGCGTAAATGTCCACCTCAATGGCAATCGCCGTCCTCGTGGCCATGCTGGCCCTCAACGCGTTCTTCGTCGCCGCCGAGTTCGCCATGGTCTCGGCCCGTCGCGACCAGGTCGAGCCCATGGCCCTGGCCGGCCGCCCCGGCGCCAAGTACGCGCTGCGCGGCATCGAGGACGTGTCCGTCCAGCTCGCGGCGACCCAGCTGGGCATCACCGCGTGTTCCCTGGTCATCGGCGCGGTGGGCGAGCCCGCCATCGCCTCGCTGATGGAGGGCCCCTTCCACGACTGGGGCGTCCCCGAGGCACTGGTCCACCCGATCGCGCTGGTGATTTCGCTGCTCATCGTCACGTTCCTGCACATGGTGCTCGGCGAGATGGTGCCGAAGAACATCGCCATCGCCAAGCCTCCGACGACCGCGGCGATCATCGCCGTTCCCCTGCACATCTTCGTGCTGGTCATGCGCCCGTTCATCGCGCTGATGAACTCCACGGCCAACTTCCTGGTGCGCACCCTGTTCAAGGCGACGCCGAAGGACGAGGTCGACTCGACGTTCACCTCGGCGCAGGTCCAGGACTTCGTCGCCGAGTCGGGCCGCCAGGGGCTTCTCGACGACGACGAGATCGCCCTCCTCCAGGGAGCCCTGACCTTCGAACGCCTCACCGCCGCCGACGTCATGCTTCCGCCGGACTCGCTCGTCACCGTCACCCGCGAGGTCACCCCGGCCGAGCTGGAGGCGCTGTGCGCCGACACCGGTTTCTCCCGGTATCCGGTGCTCGAGGACGGTGCGTGCGTGGGCTACGTCCACGTCAAGGACGCCATCCGGCTGCCCGCCGAGGTCCGCGACCGGCCGATGCCCGACATGCTCGTCCGCGTCCCGTCGCGCATCCGCTCCGACGAGAAGCTGCAGAACGTCATGCGCACCATGCAGAAGGACCAGACCCACTTCGCGCTGGTCGAGCAGGCCGACGTCCTCGGCCCCGTCGAGCCCGGCAAGGTCGGCGCCGATGGCGCCGCCGACCTGACCAAGGCCACCATGGCCGACGACGTCCACCACTACGCCGGCATCATCGCCTTCGAGGACGTCCTCGAGGAGCTCGTCGGCGAGGTCCGCGAGGCCACCGCCAAGTAGCCTCCGCCTCCGCCGCTTCCCGGACACGACAAAACCGGCCCGCACATCATTCGATGTGCGGGCCGGTTCGTCGTCAAGCAACCGGGCCGGCCGGGTACGAACCCTGCCGGGCTAGACCGGGTCCGGGGCGGCGCCGTCGGACGCCGCCTCCTTGTCCTCCAGCAACTTGTCGACGTGCGGGTCCGACTTCTTCTTGCCCCAGAACAGCAGGCCCCATGCCATGGACGCCACGAAGAGCACCGCCATCGCCGCCAAAAGCGGATACGGCCCGAACTGGAAGATGATCGGCACCGACAGCGCCGTGATCAGGCCACCGCCGAAGAACGGCTCGAACACCAGCTGCTTGTAGCCGAACGCCTCGAACGCCGGGGACTTGCCCTCCGGGTCGACGATGCGCATGAGGATCAGGCCCGTGGCCGTCACGCCCATCGACTGGCCGAAGTCGCCGATGCCGCGCTCCAGCCAGTACGACGGAATGGTGCGCGGCACCATCCACAGCAGCAGGAACACGTTGAGCACGATGCCGCCGACGCACAGCAGCACGAACGGCCAGATGTTGTCCGCGATGGCCTCCAGCGAAATGGTCGCCAGCGCCGCCACGATGAGCAGGTCCAGCGCCAGGCCCTGGATGCGCAGCATGATGCCCGAGTCGATGAGGTGGCCGTAGCCGATCTTGTTCAGGCCCAGCTGCAGGATGATGCCGCCGATCATCGCCAGCGGGAACAGCGGCACGTACGCCAGCAGCTCCACGGTGTCGGCCCACAGCATCTGCTCGATCCACTGGATCCCCTCCAGCAGGATCACGCCGATGAGGATCGCGATGGCCACGAACGCCACGTGCAGCGACAGCGGCTCGATCGACGACGGGCGCGACGTCAGGTTGCCCGCGGTGTACTGCTCGTCCTTGCGGAACAGGCCGCGCTGCTCGGCGATCGAGCGGTCCTTGACCTCGGTGACGACCTCGGTGCGGCCGGTGCGGATGGCCCAGTTGATCACGGCGACGCCGATGACGATGCCGCCGACCAGGCCGACGGTGGCCACCGCGATTGCCAGGTCCGCGCCTTCGGACCAGCCGAGATCCTCGAACACGGGGATCATGCCTGCGGCGGTGCCGTGGCCGCCCTCGAATCCGATTTCGATGAGCGCGCCGGCCATCGGGGTCATGCCGAACAGCGGCGTCAGCACGGCGACCGCCAGCAACAGGCCGACGACGTACTGTCCCGACGCGAACGCCACGCCGACCGCCAGCTGCGGCCCGGCGAGGTTGTACACGGACTTGGGCCCGGGGAGCTTCTGCCCCAGGAACAGGGTGGCGAACACCACCGAAATCAGCAGGCCCGGCAGCGTCTTCCACACCGACAGCACTTCTTCGCCGAAGACGCCGCCGGATTCGATGAACTCGCCGACTCCCCCGCCGATCGTGCCGCCGAGCATGCCCAGCACCTCGGGGCCCAGCAGCAGGGCGACGAAACCGCCCATGATCGACGCGGGCAGGAACAGCTTCTGCGTCACCTTGATCCGGATTCGCATGACCTTGCCGATGAACAGCATCAACGCCAGCAGCAGCAGCGCGAATCCAACCATGTTCGCGGACATTCGCACCTCCTTCCGTCATGCGCCTCCGGTTCGCGGCGGCGCTTGTTTCGCTTTTTTGGTCACTTTCGACCTTAACCATTCACAGGTTCGATTAAGCACCGCCCCGGCCGTTTCGTTGCCCAATCTCAACCAACTGCTTGGCGACGGCTCGTGCGCACCGTGACTGACGGGCACGCGAAAACCCGCCCGCCACGGTGAACGTGGCGGACGGGTCCGTCGTAAAGCGGGAGGGGTCTACTTCAGGGCGGCGAGGGCGGAATCGTAATCCGGCTCCTCGGTGATCTCGTCGACGAGCTGCGTGTACGCAACGGTGCCATCGGAATCGAGGACGACGACGGCGCGGGCGAGCAGACCGGCCAGCGGGCCATCCTGCTGCACCACGCCGTAGGCCTCGCCGAAACCGTGGCGGAAATCGGAGGCGGCCGAGACGTTCTCGATGCCCTCCGCGCCGCAGAAACGGTCGAGCGCGAACGGCAGGTCGCGCGAAACGTTGACGACGGTGGTGTCGTCGAGCTCGGCGGCGAGCTCGTTGAAGCGGCGCACGGAAGCGGCGCAGACGCCGGTGTCGACCGACGGGAAGATGTTGAGCACGACGCGCTTGCCGACCAGATCAGCGGAATTCACGTCCGCGAGGTCGGTGCCCACGACGGTGAAGGCCGGGGCCTTCTCGCCATCGGCGGGCAGGTTGCCGGACAGGTGGACGGGGTTTCCCTTGAACGCAGTGTTAGCCATGTCACCGTTCTACCCGCGAATGCCGGAAAATGCAGGGGCGTGGGCGGGAGATCATTCCGGTGCGGACACCGGAGCGCGATCGATCAGCCGAGCGCGGGGATGACGCGAAGGCGGAATCAAACGAGCGCGGAGGCCATCTCCGCGATCCACACGGTAACCGCAGCGCCGATGGCCACCGGCATCAGCGACATGCCGCGCCACGCCAAAACGATCGCGGCGACAATGCCCGCCACGCCAGACCACCAGTGGGCGGTGGCGTGGATGACCGCCGGCAGCGTCATCGCCGTGAGCACCGCATACGGCGTGAACTCCAGGAACGTGCGCAATCGCCGATTGCGCAGCTCACCGCGCACCAGCAGCAGCGGCACCGCGCGCAGGGCGTAGGTGACGGCGAACATCACCGCGACCGCGATCCACGGGTTGATCACTCGCGCACCTCCGGCCGGCCGTCGTCAAGCCCCGTACCCGAGGGAAAAAGCCACGCGCCGATCGCGGAGGCGAAGAGCGTCGCGATGATGATCCGCCACCCCGCCTGAATGCCCGACGTCGCCGGGACGTAATAGAGCAGCGCGCTGGCGACCGCCGCGACGGCTGCGACGATCGCGATCGGCCGCGAACGCTTGAGCGCCGGGATGACGGTCGCCGTGAACATCGCGTAGAGCAGCACGCCCATCGGGCCCGCCAGAGACTCCGGCAGCACCTCGCCCGCCACCGCACCGACGACGGTGCCCGACGTCCAGCCGAGGATCGGCAGCGCCATGAGGCCGGCGGCGTAGCGCGCGCGGACGACGCGATGGCCCAACTCGACGGCGAAGATCTCGTCCGTGACGCCGTAGGCGACGACGAGGCGGCCCAGCGTCGACGTGCCCGGCGCCAAACGCTGCGACAGCGACATGCTCATGAGCAGATAGCGCAGGTTGACCAGCAGCGTCGTCAGCGCCAGCTCCATCAGCGTGCCTCCGGCGACGACCGCCACGCCCGCGAACTGGCCCGACGACGAGAGGTTCGTCGCCGACATCAGCGCCAGGCCGAGCGTCGGGAAACCGATCGCCGCGGCGGCGAGGCCGAACGCGATGGAGACCGTGAAATACCCGAGCGCGATGGGGATGCCGTCGCGCAGGCCCGTCGCGAAGCCGGGAGCGGAATGTGCGGCGGCGCTGGGGCTGCCGGGCGTCGAGCTTACGGCAGAACCCGTGGCAGCCGCCGATTTCGCGGCAGTGCCCGGTGCCGAGTGCGAGTCCCCCTCAACCTTCTTCACGCGGGTCAGCATAGCCACCCGCGTATCATCGGCGGGGACGGGGCCGGTCGCCGATGTTCCGAGAGCCCGGCGCCGCCCGTGCATCACATGCGCACCGCATGCGCCCCAACGAGCACCAGAAACCGACCAGCAAAGAGGAGCACCCATGTCGCTGACCACCGCCATCGTCCACATCGACGTCGAAGCCGACCAGATTCCCGAAGCGGCGGAGGCCATCGTCAACATCGACGGCGTCACCGAGGTGTACTCGATCACCGGCGACTGGGACCTCATCGCGATGGTGCGCGTCTCCGACCACGAGAAGCTCGCCGCGATCATCCCGGGCGGCATTTCCAAGGTCGACGGCGTCATCCGCACCGAAACCCAGCTGGCGTTCCGCGCCTACTCTCGCCACGACCTCGAGGCGGCGTTCTCGCTCGGCCTGGACTGATTTCGCGGACACCGGCTGCCTCATGTACGAGGTCGGCGTCTCCGATGACGATCCAGACACCGTGTTCGTCTCCGAACTTGGGGTTTCCGCGGAGGCGCATCGTGCATCGCTGCAGCTCGAATCCGTGCGCTCCGCGATCGCCGAGGCCAGGCCACTTCTGTCCGGCGTCATGTCCGGGCATCAGTTCGACGTCAGCGGATCGCCCTGGCACGGTGCCGACGGAGATGCCCCGGCACCGTAGCGCGATTGGCTTTACGACGTAGCCATCCACAGCCCCGTAAACGCCCTGAGAGCCGCTCAGGGCGTTTCTCCATTTCCGCAGGTTCCGGCCCCGTAGATTCGAAGAAGCGGTGGGTACTGCCCCATCGAGTCAACAACGACCCGATCTGTGTCACTGAAAGCAAGAAAATCGGGCCGATGTTGAAGAATCCGGGGCCCGAATCTTCAACTACGCCCCGATCTGGCCCGAGAAACCCGGTCAGATCGGGGCGTTGTTGAATGCGGCGTCGACGGAGATGCCCGGCGCCCCTAGCGCCGCTGATCCCCATCGCCGCCGAACCCCGACATCACCGGAGATCCCGCCGCCGAACCCCGACATCACCGAAGATTCCGCCGCGGAACCCCGACATCACTGGACTGCTCCGTCAGATACCCACGTTCCACGCAGATACCTACGTTTGAACGTGAGTATCTGGCCGAAACGTAGGTATCTGCGGGGATTCCCGCGCGCAGCTCCCACCTCCACCGCAGAAAGACGTCGGGTGGACAGAAAGAGGTGGTTGACCAGCTCTTTGAACTGGTACCCGGAAGTTGGACTGTCTAAAGACTAGGCGGTCATCGCCGCAAGGGCCTGGTTCCGGTGCTGCATCGGCGCCAGGC
>NZ_DURI01000059.1 GCF_012837295.1 Corynebacterium sp.
CGTAGAACAGCGCAACGTCGAACTCGCCGCGCCCATCGACCCGAACCAGGTGCCGCCGCTGCGCGACATGCTCAACCGGACCATGGCGGGCAAGACGCTTTCCGACGCCTCGGCCTCCATCGCGGATTTGGCCGCGAACGCGCCGGCCGACGTCCGCGACATCGTGATCAGGTGCTCGACGGTGATCATCGAGTCGCTGATCGACCGGCCGAATGACCGGCTGATCCTCGCCGGCGCCTCGAATTTGACCCGCTCCGGGCTGCACGGCCGCCTGCCGTCGACCCTGCCGACGGTGCTCGACGCGCTGGAAGAGCAGGTCGTGGTACTCAAGCTGCTGTCCGCCGTCCAGGACCTCCACCAGGTGCGGGTGTCCATCGGCGAGGAAAACGAGGACGAGGAACTCCGCGGCACCTCCGTGGTCTCCACCGGATACGGCACCTCCGGCGCGATCCTCGGCGGCCTCGGCGTCGTGGGCCCCACCTACATGGACTACCCGGGAACAATCGCCTCGGTCGCCGCCGTTGCACAGTACGTCGGCCGGGTCCTCGGTGACGGGTGAGCGCCCGCGCGCTGGTACATTCTTTCGACGGTCGTCCCATCGGCCCGCCGATGGCCCGACCGCCCGAATCCCATCGATTCCCGACAATTGATTTTCCACAGATGCATAAGGAAGTAACTGACGTTGGCTCGTGACTACTACGGCATCCTCGGCGTGTCCAAGGACGCCTCCGACGCGGAGATCAAGAAGGCGTACCGAAAGCTCGCGCTGAAGTACCACCCGGACCGCAACCCGGACGACGAGGAGGCGGCGGAGAAGTTCCGCGAGGCCTCCGTCGCCCACGAGGTGCTGTCCGATCCGGAGAAGCGGCGCATCGTCGACCTCGGCGGCGACCCGATGGACCAGGGTGGCGGCGCAGGCGGTTACGGAGGCGGATTCGGGGGCTTCGGCGGCGGTGGCCTGGGCGACGTCTTCGAGGCGTTCTTCGGCGGCGCCGGCGGCGGCCCGCGCCAGCGCCGGTCCCGCGTCCAGCCCGGTTCCGACGCGCTGCTGCGCATCTCGCTGGGCCTCGACGAGTGCTTCACGGGCGTGCGCAAGCCGATCACGGTCGACACCGCCGTGCTGTGCGACGTCTGCGAGGGCACCGGCTCGAAGTCCAAAGAAAAGCCGAAGACCTGCGGCGACTGCAACGGCACCGGCGAAATTCAGCAGGTCCAGCGCTCCTTCCTGGGCAACGTCATGACGTCGCGTCCCTGTGGCCGATGCCAGGGCACCGGCGAAATCATCGTCGACCCCTGCACCAACTGCGGCGGCGACGGCCGCGTGAAGTCGCGCCGCGACCTCACCGTCAACGTCCCGGCGGGCATCGCCGACGGCATGCGCATCCGCATGGCGGGCCAGGGCGAGGTCGGCCCGGGCGGCGGCCCGGCCGGCGACCTCTACGTCGAGGTCCACGCCGAGCCGCACCCGGTGTTCACCCGCGAGGGCGATGACCTGCACGTGACCATCCACGTGCCCATGGTCGACGCCGCGCTGGGCACGTCCCTGGACATCGAGGATCTGGTCGGCGAGAAGATCGCCGTCGGCGTCGAGCCGGGCACGCAGCCCGCCCAGGCGCTGCGGGTCGAGGGCCGCGGCATGCCGCGCCTGCGGGGAGAGGGCGCCGGCGACCTCATCGCCCACGTCGACGTCACCGTGCCCACCAAGCTCGACGGCAAGTCCCGCGAGATGCTGGAGAAGTTGCGCGATCACCGGGGCGAGGACACCCGGCTCGTCGAGGGCCAGACCGCCGACCGCGGGTTCTTCTCCCGCTTCCGCACCCGCCGCTAGGGACCGCCGGCCGCGAATCCGCCGGAGAACAGGAGAGCCATGGGATTGCCCGTCTTCCTCGCCGACTTCGGCGGCGCGCCGCCCGCTCCCGGCGATACGGTCTCGCTCGACGGCCCCGAGGCCAAGCACGTCAAGGTGCAGCGGCTCGCGGCCGGCGACGAGGTGTTCCTGGTCGACGGCGAGGATCGGCGGGCCCGGGCCCGCATTTCGCTTGCCGACGGTTCCCGCGCGGCCTGCGAGATCATCTCCGCCGCGGTCGACGAGCGGCCGACTCCGCACGTCACGGTCGTGCAGGCGCTGCCGAAGTCGGATCGGGCGGAGCTGGCCGTCGACTTGATGACCGAGGCCGGCGTCGACGCCATCGTCCCGTGGTCCGCGCGGCGCTGCGTGGCCAAGTGGACCGGCGCGAAGGCGGGCAAAGCCCGCGACAAGTGGGCCGCCACCGCCCGCGAGGCCGCCAAGCAGGCCCGCCGCGCGTGGATCCCGCCGGTGGCGGAGCTGCACTCGACGAAGGACGTCGTCGCGCTGATCGAGGACGTCGTCGGCCGCGGGGGAGTCGCCGCAGTCCTCCACGAGGCCGAGCACCGGCCCTTCGCCGAGGTCGCCTCGGCCGCGGTGGATGCGGGCGAGATCGTCTTCATCGTCGGGCCCGAGGGCGGCGTCGACGACGACGAGCTCGAACTGTTCCGCGCCGCCGGCGCCGTCCCGGTCGTCCTCGGCCCCACGGTCCTGCGCACGGCGCTGGCCGGCGCAGCCGCGACCTCGGCGCTGGGCCCGCTGACCCGGCGCTGGGGCTGAGCCGGGGCTGAGCCGGAACTGAAGCGGCAAAACCGAACAGACGCCACCGTGTCCCGAACCCGTCCCCGAACCCGTCCCGTTTCCGCCTTCCTCGCATTCCTCGTCCCGTGGCTGCTGTGCGCGGTCGGCGGCGCGGTGGCGGCGTGGGCGGGCATTCCGGCCGGGTGGTTGGTCGGCCCGATGGTCGTCGCGGTCGCGCTGTCGTTGATCGGCGGTGGCCGCGCCGCACCGAACGTGGGCTGGACCAGGCCGTGGCCGAACCGCTTCGGGCAGACCGTCATTGCGCTGCTCGCCGTTGGCCCCGTCGCCCAATCCAGCGCCGGCGAGCTGCTCGCGGGGCTGCCCCTGGCCCTCCTGGTCACGGTCGCGTCGATGCTCGTCGCCTTCGCCGCGTCCACGCTCCTGCACCGCCGCGCCGGAATCGACCGCGCGACGTCGCTGGTGTCCACGCTGCCGGGCGGGGCGTCGCTCATGCTCGCACTCGCCCGCGACGCCGGGGCCGACGAGAAGTTCGTCGTCTTCGCGCAATACCTGCGCCTGCTCATCGTCTCGCTCAGCCTCCCGGCCGTGGTCCTGCTTCTCGACGGCCCGCGCCCCGCATCCTCCACCGCCGACACGGGAGCGGCCGCGGGCACGCCTACCGGGGCCGATGACTCCGCCGGTAACGGGCCGGGAGAGTGGCAGACCTCGTGGTCGGATGTCTGGATGAGCGAGTGGCTGGGGGACTGGCCCAGTTGGGCCATGATCGTGGCCGCTCTGGCGTTGGGATGGGCCGTCGCAAAGCTCATTCCGCGCTTCCCCGCGCCCTTCCTCATTCCGGCCATCCTCGCCGGGGCGGCGGGCGCGCTGATCTGGCCCGACCTCGCCCCCGACGTGCCGCGGCTCGCGATCGCGGTCGCGTTCGTCGTGTTGGGCACCGCCGCCGGATCGGGCATGACCGCCGCGAACATCGCCGAATTCCGCCGGTCGCTGCCGTACGTCCTCGCCGGCGTCGGCATGCTGCTGGCGACGACCGCCCTGTGCGCCTGGGCGATGTGGGCCCTCGGCGTCACCGGCGGCGTCGATTCGTACCTGGCCACCGCGCCCGGCGCCAGCGAGCTCGTCTTCGGCTTCGTCGCCGAGCGGGGAGGGGCGGGCATCGTCGTGGTGATGCACGTCGTCCGCGTAATCGCCGTGGCCGTCGCGGCACCGTCCGTGCCGCATCTGATGCGCCGGTGCACGCCCGATCCGCCGGAAGACCTAAGATCGGGGAAAACGCGGTGACGCCCGACCCGGCGCACCGGCCCGGCAGGCACAACCACGCGAAGGAAACGAGGTTCCACCCGGCGTGACGGATCCGACCCGACAGCCCGAACGACGAGGGCCCGAACGACACAGCGTCGACCAGCGCACCCAGGCGATCGTCGAACTCGACCCGGCTCATGCGCCGACGGTCTTCGGCCACGCCGACCGCAACCTGCGCCTGCTCGAAAATCTCCTCGGCGCCGACGTCCACGCCCGCGGCGCCACCGTCACCGTGACCGGGCGCCCGTCGCAGGTGGCCACGGCGGCGCGCGCCTTCAAGGAACTCGAATCCATGGCCCGCCGCGGACACGAACTCTCCACCGACTCCGTGACGCGGGCCGTGGGCATCGTCGGCGCGGACGCCCGCGGCGGCTCCGGCGAACCGGGCGGGCCGGGCAGCGCCTCCGACGTGCTGGGCGGGGAGATCATCGCCCGCCGCGGCAAAGTCGTGCGCCCCAAGACGCAGGGCCAGAAGGACTACGTCGACGCCATCGACCGCAACACCATCGTCTTCGGCATCGGCCCCGCCGGCACCGGCAAGACCTACCTGGCCATGGCCAAGGCGGTGCAGGCGCTGCAGCGCAAGGAAGTCGAGCGGATCATCCTCACCCGCCCCGCCGTCGAAGCCGGCGAAAATCTCGGCTTCCTGCCCGGCACGCTGCACGAGAAGATCGACCCCTACCTGCGCCCGCTGCACGACGCGCTGCGCGACATGATGGACCCGGAGCTGATCCCGAAGCTCATGGAATCCGGCGTCATCGAGGTCGCCCCGCTCGCCTACATGCGCGGGCGGACCCTGAACAACGCGTTCATCATCCTCGACGAGGCGCAGAACACGACGCCCGCGCAGATGAAGATGTTCCTCACCCGCCTGGGCTTCGGCGCGAAGATGGTCGTCACCGGCGACGCCACCCAGGTCGACCTGCCCCGCGGGCAGCGCTCCGGCCTCGACGTCGTCCGGCGCATCCTGTCCGGCATCGACGGCATCGCGTTCCCGCACCTGGGCGCGGCCGACGTCGTGCGGCACTCGCTGGTCTCCGCCATCGTCGAGGCTTACGACGACCACGACGCGGCCGAAAAGGAGCGTGCCGAGCGGAAGAAGGCGGAGCGCGACGGCGACTCCGGCCCCGGAAAGAACCGTTTCGGACGGGGTGGCGGTGGCCGAAGCGGCGGGGGTCGCGATGGCGGGAGCAGCGGCGGCGGACGCGAGAAGTCCGGCCGCGGGGCCCATGGCGTCCGCGACGCCGGCGGCGACTGGAAGTGGAAGTCGGGGGACGACGAGTGAGCATGAACGCGGATACGAGCACGAGCACCGGCGACAGGAGCGAACACCGATGAGCATCGAGGTCTTCAACGAATCCGGCCACGGCGTCAGCGAGGAATCCCTCATCGACGTCGCCCGCTACGCCCTTTCCCGCATGGACGTGCACCCCGCGGCGGAACTGTCGATCCACCTCGTCGACGAACCGACCATCGAGGACCTGCACGTCCGCTGGCTCGACCTGCCCGGCCCCACCGACGTGATGAGCTTCCCCATGGACGAGCTCACCCCCGGTTCCGGCCACCCCGAGGCACCCCAGCCCGGGCCGTCGATGCTCGGCGACATCGTGCTATGCCCCGACTTCGCCGCCCGCCAGGCGGAGAAGGCGGGCCATCCGCTCAGCCATGAACTGGTGCTGCTCACCGTCCACGGGCTCCTGCACCTGCTCGGGTACGACCACATCGAGGCCGACGAAGAGCGCCGCATGTTCTCGCTCCAGAACGGCCTGCTGGCCGATTGGTACGACGACGTCGAGCGCCGCGGCGCCGACTTCCCGGCCAAGCCCATCAACCCCGGCGCGTTCCCGTCGGCGGCCGATCGCGTGAAGCTCGACGAGAAGCTCGACGGCGACGACGACGGCACTGCAAACGGCACTGCAACCGGTAATGCCAACGACAACGCAAACGGCAATGGCGGCGGCACGGGCAACGGCAACGGCAATGGCGACGGCCGCGATCGCGGGGCGGGCGCGCAGCGATGACCGCATCGGTGTGGATGATCCTGGTGGTCATCCTGCTCATGGCGATCGCCGGCGTGCTCAGCACCGTCGAGACCGCCGTGTCCTCCATCTCCCGGGCGCGCGTCACCGAAATGGTCCGCGACGAAGTCGCCGGGGCGAAGGCGCTGGTCCGCGTGCTCGACTCGCGGGCCCGCAACGTCAACGTGCTCGTCCTGCTGCGCACCCTGTGCGAAGTCGCCGGGGCGGTGCTCGTCGCGGTCATCGCGATGGAGTTCATCCATTCCGACGCGTGGGCCATCACGGCCGCCATCGTCGCCATGACGCTGTTCAGCTACCTGGTCCTCGGCGTCACCTCGCGCACGCTGGGCCGACGCAACCCGTACTCGATTTCACTGGCCTCCGCCGTCATCCTCGGCGGGGTCTCGCGGCTGCTGGGGCCCGTCGAAAAGCTCTTGATCTGGACCGGCAACGTGCTGACCCCCGGCGGCGGCTTCCGCGACGGCCCGTTCTCCACCGAAGTCGAACTGCGCGAGATGGTCGACATCGCCCGCGAGCGCGGCATCGTGGAGCACGACGAGCGCCGCATGATCCAGTCCGTGTTCGATCTGGCGTCGACGTCCGCGCGCTCGGTGATGGTGCCGCGCCCGGAAATGGTGTGGATCGAATCCGAGAAGCACGCCGGCCAGGCGGTGGCGCTGTGCGTCCGCTCCGGGCATTCGCGCATCCCGGTCATCGGCGACGGCGCGGACGACATCGTCGGCGTGGTCTACCTCAAGGACCTCGTGCACCAGACGTACACGCTGACCGACGGCGGCCGCAGCGTCGCCGTCACCGACGTCATGCGCCCTGCGACGTTCGTGCCGGACTCCAAGCCGCTCGACGATCTCCTCGACGAGATGCAGCGCGACCGCAACCACATCGCCGTCCTCATCGACGAGTACGGGGGCGTGGCGGGGCTGATCTCCATCGAGGACATCCTGGAGGAAATCGTCGGCGAGATCGCCGACGAATACGATGAGGGCGAACGCGCGCCCATCGAACCCCTCGGCGACGGCAGGTACAGGCTCGTGGCCAGGTTGTCCCTCGACGAACTCGTCGAGCTTTACGACGAAGCCGAGGGGCGCGAGATCCGATTCGATGACGGCGTCCTCGACGACGTCGACACGGTGTCGGGGCTGATCGCCTACGGACTGGGGCGCGTGCCCCTGCCCGGCGCCGAAGTGGAGGCCGCGGGCCTGCGGTTCACCGCCGAAGGGGCGCGGGACCGCCGCGGCCGCATGCGGGTGCACGCCGTCGTGGTGGAGCCCGCCGACCCGGAACCGGCGGACGCCGGCACCGGACACGAAAACGAGGAGAACTGACATGGGAAACCTGGACGACATGCTGGCGGGCGCCGGAATCGGCGGCGAGTCCGACGACTACGCCACCCCGCCGGGCCACCGCTCCGGCTTCGTGTCCATCGTCGGCCGCCCCAACACGGGCAAGTCCACGCTGACCAACGCGCTGGTGGGGGAGAAGATCGCCATCACCGCCGACCAGCCGGAAACCACCCGCCACCCCGTGCGCGGCGTTGTGCACCGCGAGAAGTCCCAGATCATCGTGGTGGACACCCCCGGCCTGCACAAGCCGCGCAAGCTGATCGGCCACCGGCTCAACGACATGGTCGCCGAAGCCTATTCCGACGTCGACCTCATCGCCGTGTCGGTGCCCGCCGACGAGAAGATCGGCCCCGGCGACCGGTGGATCCTCGAGTCCGTCCGCGAGGCGTGCCCCAACACCACATTGATGGGCATCGTGACCAAGACCGACAAGGTCGCCCGCGACGTCGTCGCCGAACGCCTCATGGAACTCCACGCCCTGCTCGGCCCCGAGGCCGAGCTGGTGCCGGTGTCGTCGAACTCCGGCGAGAACCTGGAGACCCTCATCGAGGTCATGGCCTCGCTCCTGCCGGAGGGGCCGAAGTACTACCCGTCGGGCCACGTCACCGACGAGGACCGCGACACCCGCATGGCCGAGCTCATCCGCGAAGCCGCCCTCGGCGGACTGCGCGAGGAGCTCCCGCACTCCGTCGCCGTCCAGATCGACGAAGTCCTGCCCAACCCCGACCGCGAGGGCGTCACCGACGTCCACGCCGTCATCTACGTCGAACGCCCCGGCCAGAAGCACATCCTCATGGGCAAAGACGGCGGCCGCATGCGCGTCACCGTGCAGAAGGCCCGCAAGTCCCTCATCGAGCTCCTCGGCGAAAACGTCTACCTCGACCTGCGCATCAAGGTGCTCAAGGACTGGCAGTCCGACCCCAAGCAGCTCGGCCGCCTGGGCTTCTAGGCGGCGCTCGGCGAAACCATGGCGGAGAGTTACCGGGATCGGGCGGTCGTCGTAAAGCGACACGACCTGGGGGAGGCCGACCGCATCATCGTCCTGTTCACCCGTGACCACGGGATCGTGCGCGCCGTGGCCAAGGGCGTGCGGCGCGCCAAGTCGAGGTTCGGATCGCGGCTCGCGCCCTTCGTCGACGTCGACGTGCAGATCCACCCCGGCCGCAACCTCGGCACCATCACCGGGGCGGACGCCGTGCGGACATGGGCGGCGCCGATCGTCGACGACTACGCCCGCTACACCTGCGCCTGCGGCGTGCTGGAAACGGCCGAACGCCTCGCCGGCGAAGAAGGCACGCCCTCGCCCGGGCTGTGGGACCTCACCGTCGACGCGCTCGACGCGCTGGCGCACTCCGAGACCGGGGCCGACCGTGGTGTTGGAGCAGGAAACGGCGGCGGCGCCGGAAACGGGGGAGGCCCCGGCACCGGGGACGGCATGGTCAACGGGGGAGGCGCCGGAACCGGCACGAGCTCGGGAAGCGCCGGCCGTTCGCCCGGGCTGCTGCTCACCGCCTACCTGCTCAAGGCCATGGCCGAAGCCGGCTGGGCCCCCAGCCTCTTCGACTGCGCCCAATGCGGAAAACCCGGCCCCCACAAGGCATTCGCCCCCGCCGCCGGCGGCGCCGTCTGCGTCGAATGCCGCCCACCCGGCGCCGCCACCCCGCCCACCGACGTCCTGCGCCTCATGTGGTGGCTCGCCCACGACCGCTGGGACTACGTCGCCGCCGTCGCCGGAGCCAGGGGATTCCGCGCCATGGCGGCACAAGCACGCGGCCTGGCGACGGCCCACCTCCAATTCCACCTCGGCCGACGCGTCTCGGCGCTGTCCTTCGTCGACGCCCGATGGGGAGAAGACGGGCCCGCCCGGAAGAATGCGGGGCCGCCGGCCCGTACGAGGGACGGTGCGCGGGGAGAACACGGGCCGTCGTAAAGCGGGAAGCAACCGGGGGTGAGACCGCGACCCGGCGTGGGGCATGATGGGGAGGTGACTTCGCCGAAGCCGAACCCCATCCCGCACGACTCGCCCGTCCCCGAGGAATTCCTGCCCGGGCACATCGCCCTGGTCATGGACGGCAACGGACGCTGGGCACAGGAACGCGGCATGAAACGCACCGAAGGCCACAAGCGCGGCGAGGCCGTGCTCATGGACTGCGTCGACGCCTGCCTCGAAATGGGCGTGCCGCACCTGTCCGCGTACGCGTTCTCCACCGAGAACTGGCGGCGCTCGACGGACGAAGTGCGATTCCTGATGGGCTTCAACCGCGACGTCCTGCGCCGGCGGCGAGACGAACTCGACGCCAAGGGCGTGCGCGTCCGCTGGGCCGGGCGGCGACCGCGGCTGTGGCGCTCCGTGATCAAGGAACTCGAAGTCGCCGAAAAGCAGACCGTGGGCAACACCAACCTGACGCTGTACATGTGCGTCAACTACGGCGGCCGCGCCGAAATCGTCGACGCCGCACGCGAAATCGCGCGGCTCGCGGCGGCCGGCGAAATCAAGCCCGGCGACATCGACGAAAAGAACTTCGGCCGCTACCTCGACGAACCCGACATGCCCGACGTCGACCTGTTCCTCCGGCCCTCCGGCGAACAACGGACGTCGAACTTCCTGCCCTGGCAATCCGCCTACGCCGAACTCGTCTTCCAGGATCGCCTGTTCCCCGACTTCACCCGCGAGGACCTGCGGGCGGCCGTCGTCGAATACGCCAAGCGGGACCGGCGGTTCGGCGGCGTGAAGTAGGGGATGGGGCGGCGCCTCGGCGGCGAGAAGGCGGGGTCGGGGCGGTGGCGGCCCGGGTGCGGAGCTAGGTGGGGAGCGAGGTGGGGATGCTCCTTCTGTTCGAACGGGCGTGAGGGGTCTCGTGCGGCCGGGTGGTGAGAGTACAACGACGGGGGAGGCTGTCGGGGGTCTGAACGGGGAGAGTGTGGCGAAACGTCACATGTGGTCCTGGGGCGCGAATTGCGGGGACGGTGGCCGTCGTAAAGCAATATTCGAACAAAATTGCGCTGCGGTATTCCGGCGTCGTCGGTAGGTTCGGTGATGCGAACGGACGAGCGGTCCACAACGACGGGTGGGGACGATGTCGACGACAGGCGGGGATGGACAGGACGATGGAAAAGTTCACGATGGAAAAGACGGCGACGATGACGGGGAACTGGGGAGGGCCTGCGGTGCGTTGGCGCGAGCCGTCGAGCACGCGATCCGAGATTTGAACTCGCTGAGCATCGGCCGGGTCGGGGAGTCGGGACAGCATGGGGAGGAGGTCAATGCCGTCGAGGCGGCGATGGTGACTCTGCGGAGAGCCGTGCGCATGGCTGACCTGGTATTCGCCGAATACGCGGACGCGGTCGTCGCCAATGGCTTGAACAAGAGGGGCGGCGGCCGCGCGACTGCCCGGTCCTACTTGAAGCGCTTGCTCGACCTCACCGATACCGAAGCCCGGCACCTGCTTGCATTCCGCGACACCCTGCATCCGGAGCCCGATCCGGACCCACCGCCGGACGTCACGCCGGAGGAGCTGAGCGCGGCCGACGAAAAGCTCCGCCGAAGGCAGCGCGTGGGCGATCGACTCGCGGACGCGGCGAAGGCCGGCGATTTCCCCGTGGCCAGGGCGACGAGCATGAACGACATTCTCGGAAGTTTCACCGGACAGTCGGACGGCCTGATGGAGGAGGTCGCGGAATCAATCGCCGACAATGTAGGCACCACTCCCGCCGACTTGTTCCGATCCATGTGCGCCGCCGAAGCCAGGAAGCGGCTGGAGAAGAGGAAATCCGCCACCAAAGCCGGCGCGTCACAGGTTCGGCTGACGGTGAGGGCGCCCAACGTCGATGGTCTCTGCAAAATCGATGCGATGGTGCCGGCTCCGACCGCAGCGGCGCTGAATGCATTGATGCACCTCAATGCCGGTCCCGGCGCTTTCATGGACTTGCCCGAGGGAGTCGAAGACCCCCGGACCCTGACCCAGCGTCGCGTGCACGCGCTGCACCACATCCTGCTTTTCGCGCTCAGCGGGAGCGGCAAGGCCGGTGAAGGCGGGGCTGGCTGCGTTGGCGACGAGGCCGGTCGCATTGGAGACCATCCCGCTGGTGACGACGGCGCAGAGACCGGACGCGGAGGAACCTCAAGCGGTGCCGATCCCGGCCCAGGGGGAATGATGAGCGGTGCCGATCCTGGTGCCCCCGACAGGGGCCTGCTGCGATGGCTCCGAACGGAATCCGCGTACTGGGATCCCGAACGATGCCCCTACGTGGAGGACCTGTTTTCGGGACGCGCCAGACCGCTCGCCCACCAGAATCCGGGCGTGGCCTCGATCGTCGTGGCGATCACGGCATCGGACTTGGACGAGGAGTTGCGCGGTTTATCTGCGACCGAGTCGGAACCCGGGGCATCGCGGCTGGAGGAGTCGCAACGGGAGGAACCGCAGGTGAGTGCGGGGGACGGGGAATCAGTCGAGGAGCGAGCCTTCAAGCGCTTTCCGACGAACACCGGCATCGACATCACGCTGCCCGAGCTCGTCGCGCTGGGCTCCCACAATTACACGTGGCTCGCACTTTTGGACGACGTCACGGGGCGCCCACTCGACCTCGGGCGATCACGAAGAACCGCGGATCTGTGGCAACGGATGCTGCTCTTGGCCGCGGAAACGGTGTGCACGTACCCGGGATGCGAACGGCCCGCCGATGAATGCCAAACCCACCACATCGACGCGTGGCTGTTCGGGGGAGGGACGGACATCGGCAATTGCACGCTGCGCTGCCCCGAACATCACCGGGAAAACGACGACGCGAATGCCGGCGACGCGAGCGGGCGGGCGACCCATCCCCGGGAAACCGGGAGGGTGGGCCACGTGAAACCTGGAGAACCACCGGAATTCAACGATTCCCCGGCGGCGAGACGATCCCCGGGATGGTCCGACACCTGGTGGGGCACCTACCAATCCCAGAAGCGGGAGGCGGAATCGACCGCCCGCAATTGGTGGAGCCGCTCGGGGTAAACCCGGACCACGATTGCCCGGGAATCACTGAGGCCGAGAATCACGTGGGGTCGGTCTGGCACTCACCGCAGACGCCGAAAATCTCTGCGGTGTGCCCCGTCAATTGGAAACCGTGCTTCGTGGCCAGTTCATCGGCCCAATCCTCGACGGGGCCACCGCCGATTTCCACGGTCTCGCCGCAGTCGGTGCACACGAGATGATGATGGTGATGGTCGCCGCACAACCTGTACAGCGCTTCACCGCCGTCGGTGTGCAATACGTCGACGGCCTTCACCTCGGACAGGGATTGCAGAGTCCGGTACACGGTGGTCAGCCCCACCTTGTCGCCGCGGCCTTCGAGAACCTGGTGGATGTCCTTCGCCGAACTGAACTTGGTGATTTCGTTCATCGCCGCGATCACCGCCTTGCGCTGCCTGGTGCTGCGGACGCCGATCTTCGGCGACTGCGCGGATTCGTCGGCCGGCGTGCGGTCAGATCCAGCGCGATCGGCGGGCCGGGCGGTGCCCGACGTGGGCTCCATCGACGCCCCTGATGCCGCGGACGACCTGGATGATGCGGATGACGCAGATGACGTGGAAGACATCGCCGACCTCTCCAATCCCGGCACCGTTCGCGCCCCTCGTGAACCCAACGCCGGGGGCGGGGCGGTTGCCGTCGCAAAGCTTGTTTCGCATCCCGACATTACCCTCGGCGATTTCCCGGGGCCGATGGGCATGGAACACGGCCCGGCGGTTAGAGTGGGGGACACTTGTTGACGGCCATCCGGGCCGTCAATTGCACGGGGCGGCCGACGAAGCCGCCCACCGTCATTCCGCGCCCGCCGGATCCACCGCGGGGCGGGACACCGTGAACCAAGGAGCGTTAGAGGCAGTGGCCCCGAAGTCTGTCGTCGATACCGTCGCGAACCTGTGCAAGCGCAGGGGTTTCGTTTACCCCTGCGGTGAGATCTACGGCGGTACGCGCTCCGCGTGGGACTACGGTCCGCTGGGCGTGGAGCTGAAGGAAAACATCAAGCGCCAGTGGTGGAAGACCTTCGTCACCGGCCGCAAGGACGTCGTCGGCCTCGATTCCTCCATCATCCTGCCGCGCCAGGTGTGGGAGGCGTCGGGCCACGTCGCGACGTTCACCGACCCGCTGGTCGAGTCGCTGCACACCCACAAGCGTTACCGCGCCGACCACCTGCTCGAGGCCTACGAGGCCAAGCACGGCCACCCGCCGGCCAACGGCCTTGCCGACGTGCCGGACCCGGAGACCGGCCAGCCGGGCAACTGGACCGAGCCGCAGAACTTCTCCGGCCTGCTCAAGACGTTCCTCGGCCCCGTCGACAACGAGGTCGGCCTGCACTACCTGCGCCCGGAGACGGCGCAGGGCATCTTCGTGAACTTCAAGAACGTCATGACCACCGCGCGCATGAAGCCGCCGTTCGGCATCGGCCAGACGGGCAAGGCGTTCCGCAACGAGATCACCCCGGGCAATTTCATCTTCCGCACCCGTGAGTTCGAGCAGATGGAGATCGAGTACTTCACCGCCCCGGATGACGCCCCGGCGAAGTTCGACGAGTGGGTCGAGGCGTGCTGGAACTGGTTCCTGGACCTGGGCATCGACCCGGAGAACATCCGCCAGTTCGACGTGCCCGACGATGAGCGCGCGCACTACTCGGCCCGCACGATCGACTTCGAGTACCGCTTCCACTTCCAGGGCAACGAGTGGGGCGAGCTGATGGGCGTGGCCAACCGCACGGACTACGACCTGGGCTGCCACATCGAGCATGCCGGCGAGGATCTGCGCTACCACGACCAGGTGACGGGCGAGAAGTACGTGCCGTACGTCATCGAGCCGTCCTTCGGTCTGACCCGTGCGATGATGGCCTTCCTGTGCGACGCGTACACCGAGGAGGAGGTGCCCAACGCGAAGGGCGGCACCGATGTCCGCACGGTGCTCAAGCTCGATCCGCGCCTGTCGCCGGTGAAGGTCGCGGTGCTGCCGCTGTCGAAGAAGGACACGCTGACCCCGACCGCCGAGGCCGTCGCGGACAAGCTGCGCGGCCTGTGGGCCATCGATTACGACACGTCGGGTGCGATCGGTCGCCGTTACCGCCGCCAGGATGAGATCGGTACGCCGTTCTGCGTCACCGTCGACTTCGACACCCTGGAGGATGGCGCCGTCACCGTCCGCGAGCGCGACACGATGGAGCAGGAGCGCGTCAAGATCGACGAGCTCGAGGGCTACCTCGCGCAGCGCCTGATCGGCTGCTAAACCGGGTTCCGACGAACCTTTTCCCGTCAGCGAGGAGACAACGCATGAGCGACAAGAACGACCGTTCCGGGTTCGATCCCGAGGGGCTTGACGACGGGCCGGGCGTGGTGCCCGCCGAGGACGTCGAGGCTCCCGAGGTCCCCGAGGTCGATCCGGTCGACGTCGCGGAGCCGGCGGCGCCCGCTCCGGGCGAGGAGGCTCCGACGTCGGTTCCGGCGGAGGCCGGTTCGGCTGACGCTGCCTCCGCCAAGGTCACTTCGGATTCCGCCGACGCGCCGGCGCTGCGGGAGATCGACGATTCGCATGCGGCGACCCTGGATGACGGCACCGTCGTGCATTGGGAGAGCTGGCGTTTGGGCGAGGAGGTCAAGGACGGCGACGAGGTCCGCATCCCGGTGACCGTGGAGGGCGCCGAGGTCGCGGAGTACGTGCGGGTCGGTCCGGAGGAGGCCATCGCCACGGCGCAGGGTGCGTGGGATCTGGACGTCGTCGGCGATGGTCGCCTGGTGGCCACGTTGCCGGATGGGCGCGTGTTCACGGCGGGCGGCAAGGATCGTTCGAAGCTGTCGCGGGCCAAGAAGATCGATGTGGATCTCGGCGGGGACCGCCACCTGTTCGTGGTGTGCGAGGGCGCCCAGAATTATGTGATCGAGGATGCCCGCGGCGGGAAGCTGGGGCAGTTCACGGGTGCGAATCGCGGCGTGCGTGCGGCGGAGATCCAGTACGACACGGATGCGGGCCGTGCGCTTCCCGACGAGGAGAAGATTTTCCTCACGTGGGTGGCCCGCCGGGTGCTGGAGTACCGGATGATCAGCTCGACGTGGATTCTCACCGTGTGCCTGCTGCTGTTGATCGCCTACCTCGTGTGGGTGTGGGTGTCGTAGGCAGCGATGTTCGGCGATGATCGGCCCGGGCGCGTCTCGGGGGAGGGCAGTGGTCCCGTCCCCGGTGATGCGCCCGGGCCGTGGCGCGTTTCGGGGGCGGCCGCGTCGGCGGGGTCTGGGTCTGGATCCGGGTCGGCGTCTCGATCGCGGGTGGGCGTTTCTTCCGGGGCCGGGGGCAGGATGCTTTACGACGCCGCCGGTTCCCTTATTGCGGCCGATTGGCGGGTCACGCCGGCGGGTCTGACGGGGCGTTCGTTTACGGTGTCGTCGCCGGATGAGTGGTGGCGTGCGCGTGCCGTGGGGCTCACGGTGGCGCATGTGGTGGTGTCGGGGCCGGGTGGCGAGTTGAGTTTGAATCGCCGTGACGGGGAGCGTGGCCGGGACATCGTGGATGTCGCGGAGCGGCGCTTGGTCGCTCGGACGAAGGTGGCCGGAGGTGTCGTGGTGGTCGAGATCGTCGGGGGCGATCCGGACGCTGCGGGCGTGGATGCGGGATTGCTCGCCGCCGCCGTGTTCGCCTGCGCGCATCTCGATGGTCCGGCGCGTTTGATGGGGTGATCGAGGGGCCGGCGGCCAGTTGCCCCGGATCCGGATGAGGTGGTGCCAGTTGCCCTGGATCCGGATGAGGTGGTGCCCGTTGCCCTGGATCCGGATGAGGTGGTGCCAGATGTCGGGGACCCGATTGCGCCGGATCCCGATGACCTGGATCCCGATGACCTGGATCCAGATGCCGCGGTGCCCCCTTGGAAGGCCCTAGAAGCTGCCGGAACCGCCGCTGAATCCTCCGCCGCCCCCTCCGAAGCCTCCTCCTCCGCTGAATCCTCCGCCGAAGCCGCCTCCGCCGTTCATCATTCCGCCGAGGACCATGCCGGCGATCAGCGCGCCCGAGTTGCCGCCTCCACCGCGGTGCTGGTTCATGCGCTGGCGGTGGCGGTTGATGTCGTCGCGCGCGGACTTGGCGGCTTGGCGGCCGAGCTGCGCGGCGGTGCGGGCTTCCTGGATGCCACGGCGCGGGTGCTGGGCCGGGTCCTTGCCGGGGTTGCCGGCGATCTGTTCGGCGATGGCGAGGTGCCGTTCGGCTTCGGCGAGCCTGGTGCGTGCGGTGGAGCCGACGATGCTGCGGCGCGTGCCGATGATGTCGCGTGCGCCGGTGACCTGGGCGCGGGCGTCGGTGAGCGCGTTGTGCAGGGTCTGCATTTTGCGGGTGAATGCGTTGGCGGCGTCGCGGGCTTCCTCGAGCTCGTCGTCGAGGGCGGCGTCGGCGTCGGTGAGGGTGGTCCAGGCGCCGAGCGGGTCGGTGGTGCCCTTCGTTTCGGCGAATCCGAGTGCGGTGCGGCCGCCTTCGACGGCCTTGGCCAGGCCGTCGCGGTCGATGTTGGCGGCGTCGGGCGCGGCGAGGAGATTGGTGGCTTCGGCGATTTCGTCGCGGACTTCGGCGATGAGGGCGTCGAGGCCCGACCGTGCCTGGGCGATGTTGTCGTCGGCGTGCTCGATGCCTTCGACGAGTTTTTCGGCCTGGTCGAGGGCGAGGTCGGTGGCGCGGAGGGCGTCGATGAGCCCGGACTGTTCGCCGGCGGGCTTGGACAGGAGGCTGCGGGCCTCGTCGCGGGTCTGTTCGGCCATGTTGACGTGCTCGGTGGCCATGTCGATGTTGTCGGAGATCGACGCGAGCATCGTTTCGTCGTAGCGGGCGCGCATGCCGTCGAGGACGGTGGCGGCCTGGGGGATGCGGGTGCGCAGGTCGATGGCGCGCTGGGTCAGGTGGTCGAGGGTGTCCGGGGCATTGAGCAGTTGCTCTCGCATTTCGGCGTAGCGGGCGACTTCCGCGTCGAGGCGGTCGTCGGCGGTGCCGCAGGTGGAGATGATCTCCAGCAGCATGCCGCGGCGTTCGGCGTCGGGCAGCGAGGGGCCGTCGTCGATGCGCTGGCGGAGTTCGAAGGCGCGGTTGAGGGTGCGCTGGGAGTGGTCGAGTGCCTGGGCGAGGTCGCGGACGCGGGCGTCGCCGAATTCGGCGCGTGCGAGGTCGAGTTCGGTCGCGGCGAGGCGGATGGATTCGTCCGTGGAGACGAGTTCCTCGCGGGCGAGTTCGTCGAGGGCGTCGGTGGACAGACGGTCGTGGGATTCGATGTCGTCGGGGCGGAGGTTCTTGCCTTCTTCGACTTCGGTGGCCGTGCGCTTCTTCTTGTTGCGGCGGGACCAGGCGACGGCGCCGCCGCCGAGCACTGCGGCGCCTGCCGCGCCTGCGCCGAGGACGCCGAGGCCTTCGGCGGCGGATGCCGGGGTGGCTTCGTCGATGGCGGCGAGGGCGGCGCCGGACCAGTCGTCGTTGCCGAGTGCCGGGGCCGCCGCATCGAACATGTCCTGCCCGGAGGCGGAGACGTCTTCGCCGGCGCCGCCGCCGGCGTTGCGGTCGTCGACGGCGACGGCGAAGACGGCGAGGTTGGGGGTTCCGCCGAGGGCTCGCCACGTTTGCTGGGCCCACTGCTCGGCCTGGATGCCATCGAAGCTGTTGACGAAGACGATGCGGACGACGGTGCCGTGCTCCTGCTGGAGCTGGGCGGCCTTCTCGTTGATCTGCGCTTCTTGGGAGTCGGTGAGCACGTTCGCGTTGTCCCAGATGCGGCCGTCGAAACGCTGCGGGGCTTCGGCCTGCGCGGTGGGCAGGGCGGTGGGGGCCGGCCCGGAGGCGAGGAGGATCCCGGCGAGCGGCCCGGAGAGCGCGACGAGGGCGCCGGCTCCAATGGTCGCGGCGATGCGGTGGGTGCGGCTGGTTCGGCGGGGGCGGTCGTGCTCGGTCATGCCCCGAGGATACGTGGGTGCGGGTGGCGCGACACGGCCAACTGCGGTCATGGCCCACGTGAAGGGACTCAGCCAATTGCGGTTGCGGCCCACGTGACGCGCCACCGCTCAACTGAGGTTGCGGCCCACCTGCCGCGCCGTAGTGGGCCACCGTCGCTTTTCGGCCGCCGGGCACGGACCGGGTACAGCGCGCCTAACTGCGGTGACGCGGTTTCGGCGGCATGATGGGCGCGTGGCCGCCCGATACCGATATTCCGCTTCCGATCTCGACCGCATCCTGCATGAGGGTGCGAAGCAGTCGTTGCTGCCGGGGGCCGAGGTCGTGGAGGCGCATCGGACGGCGTTTTCGCGTGACCGGGCGCGTGTCCTCCATTCGGCTGCTTTGCGACGGCTCGCCGACAAGACCCAGGTCGTGGGTCCGCATGACGGCGACACTCCCCGCACCCGGTTGACCCATTCGCTGGAGGTGGCGCAGATCGCCCGTGGCATTGCGGCGGATCTCGGGGCCGATGAGGATTTGGCGGAGCTGGCCGGTCTGACCCACGACATCGGGCACCCGCCGTACGGTCACAACGGTGAGCGGGCGCTCGACGAGATCGCCGCGGAGTGCGGTGGTTTCGAGGGCAATGCGCAGACGCTGCGCATTCTCGCGAGGCTGGAGCCGAAGACGCTCGACGACACGGGCCACCCGTGCGGCCTGAATCTCACGCGTGCGGCGTTGGACGCGGCATGCAAGTACCCGTGGACGCCGATTGCGCCGGATGGCTCGAAGCGCACGAAGTACGGCGCGTACCAGGAGGATGCCCCGATCCTGGAGTGGATCCGCGCGGGCGCCCCGCATGGCCGGCAGTGCCTGGAGGCGCAGATCATGGATTGGTCCGACGATGTGGCGTATTCGGTGCATGACGTGGAGGACGGCATCGTCTCCGGCCGCATCGATCTCGGCGTGCTGTGGGACACGGTGGAGTTGGCGGCGTTGGCCGACAAGGGGGCCAGGGCGTTCGGCGGCGATCCGGCGGAGCTGGTGGAGGCCGCCGGCCGGTTGGCGAGTCTGCCGGTCGTGTCGGCGGCGGCGTCGTACGACGGGTCGCTGCAGTCGATGGTGGCGCTGAAGCGGATGACGTCGGAGCTGGTCGGCCGTTTCGTCACCGCGTCGGTCGCCGGGACGAGGGCCGCTGCGCGGGCGGCGTGGGCGTCGTCAAGCGAAGCCGAGGGGATGTTCGGGCCGAAGCAGCCGATCGACCGGGCCCTGGGCCGGTACGAGGCGGATTTGGCGGTGCCGGCGGGGATTCTGGCGGAGGTGACGATGCTCAAGACGATCGCGGTGCTGTACGTGATGGACCTGCCGCGGCACGTCCGCAGGCAGGATCGCGAGCGTGATCGGCTGTTCCGCGTGGCGGAGTACCTGAAGGAGGGGGCGCCGGGGGCGCTGGATCCGGTGTATCGGTGGATGTACGACCAGGCGGAGTCGGATGCGGGGCGGCTGCGCGTGATCGTCGATCAGATCGCGTCGATGACGGAGTCGCGGGTGGAGAAGCTCGACCGGGGGATTGCCGGGGTCTCGGCGGCCTGGGGCTGAGCCTCCGTCTCGGGTGGTTGGTTCCGCCGGCCATCTCCGGAGGGTCTGGCTGCGTTGGCGGGCCCATTCCCGGGCCCGATCAAGAGCCCGCGGACAGAAGAAACGGTCAGAAGAAGAAGCCGAACTCGATGATGATCAGGGCGGCGATGAGGACGACGACCGCGATGAGGATGGGGAAGCGCAGCATGTTCAGCGTCCCGTGCAGGCGCGCCATTCCGGAGCCGGGGTTGCGCTCGGCGGCGTCGCCGAGGAAGCGGAGGAACGCGAACCAGAACATGGTGATGGTCACCGCCCAGACGACCATGCAGTAGATGCACAGCGCGTGGATGGCGTAGACCGCCTGCCACGCGAGCCACAGGCAGAAGATGGTCGCCAGGCCGAGGCCGATGACGAACGCCGTGCGGAACCATCGGGGCAGCGCCGCGCCGGTGAGCATGATGACCCCGATGGCCATGACGGCCGCGAAGCCGGCGATGCCGAGCAGCGGGTTGGGGATGCCGAAGGCGGCGGCCTGGTCGCTGATCATCACGGAGCCGCAGGTGAAGGATTCGCCGAAGGTGCACGACGGCACGTAGGCCGCGTTTTCGGCGAGCTCGAACTTTTCCACGGTCAGCGTCATCGACGCGATGAGCCCGATGAACGCGCCGATGACGTACAGCCAGGCCAGCGGTGCCGGGGTGGTGCGGGCGGCTCCGGGTGCGGGGCGGGCGGCGGTGGCCGTGGTCGGGGCGGTGCCGGTGGCGTCGGTGGTCATGGTCGCCTCCTGTTCGGGTCGGTGGTGCGTTCCGGGGCTGGACGGCTTGACGACGTCCCGCGCACCGTTTGGTTGATCGATCACCAAACTTTTTCTGGGGGAAGATTAGCCCCTCGTGGCCCGCTCGAAGCGGGAAAGTGACGCACACCACTGCAACTTCGCGCCAACCGGGTAGCGCCCCGTGCTCATCCGGGGAGGGACCATCGCCGTGGTGAAGTGCCCACAGTGCTGGACCGGGGTCGGTCGTCAGTCTTCGGCGTCGGGGATCTCGCAGAAGGACTCGTAGTGGTCGTCGGTGTAGTACCAGACATCGGGGTCGTCCTCGGTGCCGCCGCCGACGACGATGCGGCGGGCCCCGCGGTGGTCCAGGCCCGGGGTGTCGACCGTGTATTCGCGGTAGTAGCTGCCGCGTTCCTTGGGCAGGACGCCCTCGTAGTTGCCGAAGTGCTTGCCGTCGTGGCTGGAGTAGATGTGGTCCTGGTCGGTCAGGATGCGGTCGACGACGTCGTCGGCCTGCGGCGGGAGCGTACCGATGGGGCAGACCTCCTCGCCGTCGGAGCGGCCATCTCGGTTGCCGCCATTTTCCCGATCGCCGCGGCCGGCGGCATTGCTCGGGGTCGCGCCGCCGTCTCCGCCATCGCCACTCCCGTTCCCGTTCCCGTTCGCGTCGCCGCCGGCGCCGCCGGTTCCGTCGATGCCGAGCCACGCGCCGGCCAGCGCCAGCACCAGGGCACCGACCGCGGCAAGAATGCCCTTGCCGGTCTTGCCGCCCTTCCCGCCGGACTTCCCGTTGTTACCTGCCATGGGGCCAGTTTCGCATGCGCGGGGTCGTCGTAAGGCAATCGGTCCAACTGCCGGGAAAGCGATCCGGGGGCGCGGCTACCATGGTGGCCATGGCCAGAGGACGAATTCCCGACAGCGACATCGCGGCGATCCGCGAGCGTACGCCGATCGAGGAGATCGTCGCGGAGTACGTGCAGCTCAAGCCCGGTGGCGCGGATTCGATGAAGGGGCTGTCGCCGTTCAAGGACGAGCGGACCCCCAGCTTCCACGTGCGCCCGAACCACGGTTACTACCACTGCTTTTCGACGGGCAAGGGCGGGGACGTCTTCAGTTTCCTCATGGAGATGGAGCACCTGACGTTCCCGGAGGCCGTGGAGGCGTGCGCCGAGAAGATCGGTTACCGCATCAATTACGAGGGCGGCGGCACCGGCCGGCGGGAGGAGCCGGGCACGCGCCAGCGGCTCATCGCCGCGAACCGGGAGGCGCAGAAGTTCTACGCCATGCAGCTGGGCAAGCCCGATGCGGAGACGGCGCGGACGTTCCTCACCGACCGCGGGTTCACCATGGAGCAGGCCAAGCAGTTCGGCTGCGGGTATGCGCCGGCGGGGTGGGACACGTTGACCAAGCACCTGCAGCGGCTGGGCTTTTCCTTCGACGAGCTGGAGAAGGCGGGTCTGGCGCGGATGGGGCGCAAGGGGCCGATGGACCGATTCCACCGGCGGCTGCTGTGGCCGATCCGCAACATCAGCGGCGACGTCATCGGTTTCGGCGCGCGGAAGCTTTTCGACGACGACAACCTGGGCAAGTACATGAACACGCCCGAGACGATGCTCTACAAGAAGTCGAAGGTGCTGTTCGGCCTGGATCATGCGAAGAAGTCGATCGCGGAGGGCCACCGCGCGGTCATCGTCGAGGGCTACACCGACGTCATGGCCATGCACGCCGCCGGCGTCACCACCGCCGTCGCGGCGTGCGGCACCGCCTTCGGCGAGGAGCACCTGCAGATGCTGCGGCGGTTGATGCTCGACGACAGTTTCTTCCGCGGCGAGTTGATCTACACCTTCGATGGCGACGAGGCCGGGCAGAAGGCGGCGATGCGCGCGTTCGAGGGGGAGCAGCAGTTCACAGGCCAGAGTTACGTCGCCGTCGCCCCCGATGGCATGGACCCGTGCGATCTGCGCCTGGAGAAGGGCGATGCGTCGGTGCGCGATCTGGTGGCGCAGCGCACGCCGCTGGTGGAGTTCGTGTTGCGCACCCTTCTGTCCGACTACGACATGACCACGCCGAACGGCCGCGTCGAGGGCCTGCGGCGCGTCGTGCCGGTGCTGGGCAAGATCCGCGATACCGCGCTGCGCGACGAGTACGCCCGCGAGGTGGCCGGCTGGGTCGGCTGGAACGACGAGGCCGAGTTCGTCCGCCGCGTGCGCGACGAGGCCCGCAATCCGTCGCAGGACGATGGTCCCCGCAGGCGGCCGATCCGCAAGCGCGACGAGGACGACGCGGCCGGGCCGGGGTCGCCCGGTTTCGGCGGTGACGCCGGTGGCGCCAGTGGCGCGAATGGCGCCGGTGGTTCCGGTGGCCGTGCGCCGGGTGGGGCGCCCGCGCGGCCGATGCTGCCGTACCCCGAGGCCCGCGACCCGGAGCTGCACGTCCAGCGCGAGGCGATGAAGCTCGCGATTCAGGAGCCCGCCACCACCGGGCCCGTGTTCGACGCGTTGTCGCCGGATACGTTTTCGCATCCGACGTATCGGGCGCTTTTCGACGCCACCCAGGAAGCGGGAGGGGTGGCGTCGCAAAGCGGCGGCGCCGAGTGGGTGACCGCGCTGCTGGGGAAGATCGACGATGCCGTGGGCCGCGCCCTGGTCACCGAGCTCGGCGTGGAGGAGATCCGCGTCGACCCGGAGATGCTGCGCGCCTATTCGTCGTCGGTGTTGGCCCGCCTGCAGGAAGTGTGGGTCGGCGGGCAGGTGGCGCAGGTCAAGTCGATGCTCGCGCGCATGCGGCCCTCCGACGACGAGGCCGGGTACCGGCAGCTGTTCGCCGACCTGCTCGCCCTCGAGGACTACCGCCGGGAACTGCTGGCGGAGGCGCTCAAGGTGCAGGTGGATTAAGGGCCGGTGGCATAAGGGGACAGTTGGATTAAAAACGCCGGGGGCATGAAGGCGCAGGTGGATTGAGGGCCGGGAGAACCGGGGCACTCTCCCCGGGGCTCGCGGCACGGCGGCCGTCGTAAAGCAACAGCGGGTCAGTGCCCTCTGCGGATCCATTCCTCCAGGTGCGGAGCCTCACGGCCGATGGTGGTGTGGTCACCGTGGCCGGTGCGCACGATCGTTTCCTCCGGCAGCGTCAGCAGGTTGTCGCGGATGGAATCGATGATGGTGTCGAAGTCCGAGTACGACCGGCCCGTCGCGCCGGGCCCGCCCGAGAACAGGGTGTCGCCGGAGAACAGCTCGTCGGCCTCGGGCACGTAGAGGCAGCAGGAGCCGGGCGAGTGGCCCGGGGTGTTGACCACCACGACCTCCGTGCCCGCGACCTCGATCTTCTGGCCGTGCTTCAGGGTGTCGTGGCCGAGATCTCCCCACGTCTGCTCCCACAGCATCTGGTCGCCGGGGTGGACGAGGATCGGTGCGTCGAGCTTCTCCGACAGCTCCGGGGCGACGGTGATGTGGTCGTTGTGCGCGTGGGTGCACACGATGGCCTTCACACGGCGGCCGGCGACGGCGTCGATGATCGGGGCGGCGGAGTGCGCCGCGTCGACGACGATGACTTCGTTCTCGTCGCCGAAGACCCAGATGTTGTTGTCTACCTCCCATTCACCGCCGTCGAGGGCGAAGGTGCCGGAGGTGACCACGTGGTCGATGACCAGGTCGCCTTGCTTGCGGATGCGGCCGGCGGCGTCGTGCGAATCGGAGCTCATGGTTGCTCTCTCCCGTGATTGAAGGGGGCGGATGATGAAAGGACGTGCAAGTGGTGCGCTCGCCGACCCGGGGTCGGCGGGCGTCGTAAAGCGAAGGCGCTCCCCGGAAAGCGCCCGGGGCAGCAGCGCGGCGGCTACAGCGTGACGACGGAGCGCAGCACTTTGCCGGCCTTCATCGTGTCGAAGGCCTCCTCGACGTCGCCGAGGCCGATGCGCTCGGTGACGAAGTCGCCCAGGGGCAGGCGGCCGTTGAGCGAGAGGTCGACGAGCATGGGGAAGTCTCGCTCGGGCAGGCAGTCGCCGTACCAGCTGGACTTCAGGGAACCGCCACGGCCGAAGACGTCGAGAAGCGGGAGGTCCAGCTTCATCGTCGGCGACGGTACTCCGACGAGCACCACGCGGCCGGCGAGGTCGCGGGCGTAGAAGGCCTGGACGTAGGTCTCGGGGCGGCCGACGGCGTCGATGACGACGTCTGCGCCGAAGCCGCCGGTCAGTTCGTGGATGCGCTTGACGACGGGATCGTCCTCGCCGGTGGCGCCGGGGGCGTCGGCGGTGAGGTCCTTCGAATTGATGGTCTCGGTGGCACCGAATTCGCGGGCGGTGGCGAGCTTGTCGTCGGAGATGTCGACGGCGATGATCGTCGTCGCGCCAGCCAGCTTCGCGCCGGCGATGGCGGCGGTGCCGACGCCGCCGCAGCCGATGACGGCCACGGTCTCGCCGCGCTTGACGTCGCCGGTGTTGATCGCCGCGCCGATGCCGGCCATGACGCCGCAGCCGAGGAGGCCCGCGACGGCCGGATCGGCCTCCGGGTCGACCTTGGTGCACTGGCCCTCGTGGACCAGCGTCGCGTCGGAGAATGCGCCGATGCCCAGCGCCGGCGTCAGCTCGGTGCCGTCGGTGAGCGTCATGGGCTTGGAGGCGTTGTGCGTGGCGAAGCAGTACTTCGGCTCGCCCTTCTTGCATGCGCGGCACTCGCCGCACACCGCGCGCCAGTTGAGCACGACGAAGTCGCCGACCTCGACGTGGGTGACGTCCTCGCCGATTTCGGAGACGACGCCGGCGGCTTCGTGGCCGAGGAGGAACGGGTAGTCGTCGTTGATGTCGCCGTCGCGGTACGCGAGGTCCGTGTGGCAGACGCCGCAGGCCTGGATGTCCACGATGACGTCGTTGGCGCCGGGTGCGGGGATGACGATGTCGGTCATCTCCACCGGCTCGCCCTTGCCGCGGGCGATGATGCCGCGGACGGTGCGGTGGGCGTCCGCCGGCGCAGAGGCGCCCGCATCGGCGGGGCGGGAGGTGGTCGGGGTGTCGTCGGTGTTCGTCATGCACACCAGCCTAGAGAGATCCGCGGGCCGCGTCAGCCGCGTGGCCCGGTCTGCCCGAAACTGCGTCACCCGCACGGTGGGTCGGCATCGCGTGGCCCGGCGCTCCCCGTCAGCCGCGCATGGGTGCGGCGAAGAACTCCACCTCGTGCCACGAAGACAGTCGGAACGCACGGTCCATGGCGGCGCGCTCGGTCGTCGTCGCCGTGGTGGCGTAGGTCGAGCAGATGTCGATGGCGCGGTTGGTGTCCTCGTCGAAGGATTCGTCGGCGTAGGTGTCCAGCCAGCGGGAGTACGGATGGGAACCGTGGTTGCGGGCGACCAGGCGGTGGCCGATGTCGCGGTAGAGCCAGAAGCACGGGAGCACGGCGGCGATCAGTTCGCCGTAGGAGCCGCGGGCGGCGGTGGCCACGAGGTGGTCGACGTAGGCGCGGGTGACCGGTGACGCCTCCACGGCACCCTCATCGACGCTGCCTGCGTCGTCGCCGAGGAAGCCGCGGTGCAGCTCCATCTCCCCGGCGATGGCTCCGTGGGCGGCGTAGGACCAGAACATCTGCTCCTCCTGCGTCGGCGCGAGCGCGGAGGCCGCGGCCAGTGCCCGGGCGTAGCCGTTGAGGTACAGCGCGTCCTGAGCGAGGTAGTCGCGGAACGCCTCCTCCGGCAGCGAACCCGAGCCGAGGCCCTTGATGAAGTCCAGGTCGTCGATGGCGTCGCGCAGATCTGCGATGGACTCCCACCACTGATCGGCGATGGTCGCGGCGTCGGGCGCCAGGCCGCGCTCCCACAGCTGGGCGAAGTGGTGGACGGGGCCGTTGCCTTCACCGACTTCGAGCTCGTCGGCGTGGCGCAGCGCGGAGGTCATCCATGCCTTGGCCACCCCGACCGACCGCACGGGGTCGCCGGTGCGCGGCCACAGGGCGGCGATCGCGGCCGAAAGCGAGCAGCCGGTGCCGTGGGTGTTGCGGGTGCCCACGCGAGGGCCGGTGAACCGTTCGGCCGATCCGTCGGGGCGCACGAGGGCGTCGATGACTTCGCCCTCGATGAGGTGCCCGCCCTTTGCCAGCACCAGCACGTCGTATTCGGCGGCGACGATGCGCGCCTGGTCCAGGGCCTCGCCGGGGATCGTGGCCGGGGCGGTGCCCGCGAGCACGGCCAACTCCGGGATGTTGGGGGTGACCAGGTCGACGTGGCGCAGCAGCCCACGCAGCGCGTCCTCGGCCTCCTCCTTGAGCAGCCGGTCGCCGGAGGTGGCCACCATCACCGGGTCGAGCACGACGATGGGGGAGGGCGTGCCGTCGAGGAACTCGTCGTCGGCGGTGGGCGCATCCTGGGCGGCGATTCCGGCCGCCGCGTCCCCGGCCGCATCCGCTGCGGCCCTGTTTCCACTGCGCAGTCCTTCGAGCCAGTCGGTGACTTCGGCGATGATCGGGGCGTCGAAAAGCATGCCGATCTTGATCGCGTCGATGGCCACGTCGTCCGAAACAGCGTCCAACTGCGAGCGGAGGAATTCCACGGGCGGCACGTGGACGTCGCGGACGCCCCGCGAGTTCTGGCTGACCAGCGCGGTGACCACGCCCATGCCGTAGGCGCCGTGCGCGGAGAACGCCTTCAGGTCGGCCTGCAGCCCGGCGCCGCCGCTGGGGTCGGTGCCGGCGATGGACAGCACCCGTGGGATCCGCCCGTCCCGGCCGGCGCCGCAGGTGACGCAGCCTCCGGTCCAGTCCTGCGGGAACTGCGAGTATGCGGGAACGCGGGCGGCGCCCATGGCAACATCCTTCCGCCGGCATCAACCGGATCAAGTTCGGCGGGTGTGATCTCAGCCCGGATCTTGCCGGGCACCCCGTGTCGGGGGTCAGGTTAGCAAAGCCGCCGGATGGGCTTCGCTTCCTGCTCCGCCCCCTGCTTTCGAGCCAGCTTCGCCCGTGCTTGTCCCCGTGCTTCGTCCCCGGCTTTCGAGCCAGCTTCGCCCCGTGCTTGGCGACGTCCCGGGTGGGGGTCGTCCGGCGTGCGATTCCGGGCCATGGGGTGCGCGTCCGGAACCAGGCGGACACTATGTCGATTTAGGCGATGAACTGGGGATTTGGCGTCCATATCGGTTCTGGGTAGAGTAATGATCCGTCGCACGGAGACGTGCTTCGGCCATTCCTCCATAGCTCAATGGCAGAGCATTCGACTGTTAATCGAAGGGTTGCTGGTTCGAGTCCAGCTGGAGGAGCAGGGCAAGGCGGGTCCGGGATTATTTTCCCGGGCCCGCCGTTTTGTGTCTGCATGGTTGCGTGCATGACGTGGTGGGCCTGTTCGACGTCAATTGTGCCGGACAATCAACTGTTTCGTCTCGGGATGCGTGTCAGATTTAGTTGGCTTTGCCTAACAGTGATGAGGGATTGTTTTCGCTTACGTAGTATCTCCCTGGGTTGTGAGACTGAATTGGCTCGCTTGTGGCTAATTTGCGTTTGTAGAGGCCAGTGCGCGTGTTGGGCCCCTTTTTTTGCCATGTGGGGGGAGTGGGCCGGATTGGGGGCTGAATTGACGTCGCGTGTCCCGGCCATCGAGAGGTGGGCCAGTCTGGTTCGGGCGGCGCTTGAGATTGAGCTGGAAGAAGGGGTGGCCGCCGTCAACACCAGGAGCGTTTGCGCCCGTGCCAACGCTCCCTGGGGCGTTTTTCATTATTGCTTCTCCGGCAAGGGTGAACTCCTCGATTTGCTGTACGGCGATACCGCCACCATGCTCCTGGGCAAATTCGAACATCAGAACGTCGACACGGTCTCGGACTTCCCCCGTACCGTTCTGAAGCTTCTGGTGGAGAAGTGGCCGCATGTGTACATCCTCAACGAATTTGCCATTTTCTCCTCGCGTGTAGCGCCGAGCGGTGACAAGGGAATGGCGGGGCTCCGGTACTTAGAGGCGTTCATTGAGGGCACGGAGGTGCAACTCGATCGCCGCGCTGAACGCGGTGGCTTCCGGTGGGCCCCGAATGCCCCGTGCCCGCGCGCATTATCGTCCACTCCTTGTTCGGCGTCGCTACGGCGCGAATCATCGGTGCGGAACTCAATCCCGGGTCCGATGGGTTCAGGGAGACCATGAACACGTGCGTGTCGATGCTGGAGGCTCTCCAGGTCCCCCAGGGAATCCCCCGGGTCGTGGCTCAGCGATCCCTGACCTTGATGACGCCGAACACGAGAACGCCGTCGAGAATCACGGTCAGGCCGTTCGCCGGGACGGTCGACGACGTCTTGATGCTGACTTCGCCGAGAATCGAGGTCGTGCGATCGACGACGATGGTGCCCGGCGGGACGATGACGGTCGCGTCGGAGAACGCGGACTGGAAATCCAACTCGATCCGCGCGGCAGGCCAGTCGGCCTCCCGCAGATCGAGTTTCACGTCGCCGAAAACGCCCCACCATGTCGTCGTCGCCTGCGGTGCCCACCGCCCGGTGAACGTCTTGTCGGAGAAGATCGCCGGCGTGCCGGACTGCCGGTCATCTTCCGGGGTGGGGCCCACCAGTTCCTTTCCGGCCGCGGCCATGTCGGCCGGGCGCGGCCGGTACGGGTCGGGGTTGCGGTAGGGGTTCGCGGTCTGGGCCGGTGGCCCCGGCGCTGGGGTGCGCCCCGTCTCGGGTGCCCGGGCAGACTCGAGGCGTTCGAGCCGGCCGGCGACGGCGTCGAGTTCCGTCGAATCATCATCGTGGCCGGCGTCCCACACTCGCCCGCACAGGGAGTCGTATTCGGCGATGGTCATTTCCCCGCGCCCGACCGCGACTTCGAGTCGGGCTTGGAGGCTCTCGCGACGACCGGGGCTCGGGGTGGAATGTGTCATGGGGCCAAATTATCCACTTTCGAGTGCCCCCAGTGACATTCGGAGGTGACGGCGGTCGAAGCGTCGTAAGGCACCTGTGCTGGGCAAACGACCGGGATCCGGATAGTTAATGCGTTGTTCATCTTCCACCAATGTGATTTCCACCTCGCGTCCTTACCCTGGCGCTCGTCCGGCAGGGGGAAGCTGCCGGGCGGAACAGGAGCCACGTTGCGTACCACGACCGCGACCACTGACCGAACCCCTCTGATCCGGGATGGGGAGGTGGTGGACGCGGGCGCGACGACGCGCGGCGGCACCATCGCTTCAGCCCGGCCCTCCGACGGGACCGCCGACCACCGGCGCCGGGACACCGCATTGCGCACCTACGTGCTGGACACGTCGGTGCTGCTGTCCGACCCGCATGCGCTGCGGAAATTCGCCGAGCACTCCGTTGTGCTGCCGCTGGTGGTGATCAACGAGCTGGAGGCCAAGCGGCACCACCCCGAACTGGGTTGGTTCGCCCGCACGGCGCTGCGCCAGCTGGAGGATCTGCGCCACCGGCACGAACGCCTGGACCTGCCGGTGCCCGCCAACGAAGACGGCGGCACCCTGCAGGTCGAGCTGAATCACACGGACCCGTCGGTGCTGCCGGCGGGTTTTCGCAATGACGCCAACGATCACCGCATCCTGGCCTGTGCCCTGAACTTCCGGGCGGAGGGCCACGACACGGTGCTGGTGACCAAGGACATTCCGCTGCGCGTGAAGGCCGGTGCGGTGGGGCTGCCCGCCGACGAGTACCACGCGCAGGATGTGGTGGTCACCGGTTACACGGGGCTGGCGGAGGTGGGCGCGGCGTCGGAGGACATCGACGCGCTGTTCCGCAATGGCTTCGTGCAGCTTCGCGACGACGCCGCCACCGCCGACGGCGTGCCCGCCCGGGAGCTGCCGGTGCATTGCGGGGTGCAGCTCACCGCGGGCACGCAGTCCGCGTTGGGGCGCATTCTGCCCGGTGGCGGGGTGCGCCTGGTCCGCGGCGACCTGGAGGCCTTCGGTCTGCGGGGCCGTTCGGCGGAGTAGCGCATCGCGCTGGATCTGCTTCTCGACGACGAGGTGGGCATCGTCTCGCTGGGCGGGCGCGCCGGCACCGGGAAGTCCGCGCTGGCGTTGTGCGCCGGCCTGGAGGCGGTGATGGAGCATGGCAGGCACCGCAAGATCGTGGTGTTCCGCCCGCTCTACGCCGTCGGCGGCCAGAACCTGGGGTACTTGCCCGGGTCGGAGAGCGAGAAGATGAACCCGTGGGCGCAGGCGGTGTACGACACGTTGGAGGGACTGGTCAGCCCTAACGTCATGGAGGAGATCCAGGCGCGGGACATGCTCGAGGTGCTGCCGCTGACGCACATCCGCGGACGCAGCCTGCACGACAGCTACGTCATCGTCGACGAGGCGCAGTCGCTGGAGCGCAACGTGCTGCTCACGGTGCTGTCGCGCCTGGGGGCGAACTCGCGGGTGGTGCTCACCCACGACGTCGCGCAGCGGGACAATCTGCGGGTCGGGCGCCACGACGGCGTGGCGGCGATCATCGAGAAGCTCAAGGGCAACGATCTTTTCGGCCATGTGACGCTGCAGCGGTCGGAGCGGTCGCGCATCGCGGAGCTGGTGACCAACCTGCTCGAGGAGGAATAGGGAGGGACCCGCCGCCGCCCCGGCCTCCCGCGCGGGACCGCCGCCGCCTCGGCCTCCTCCTGCCGACACCTGCCGGGCGGGGCGGTCACCGCATTCGGCCCCTGTCTTCGCGGGGGCCGTTTCCGCATTCGGGGCATTTGGCAACCGGTCGCGGAAAACGCCCCCACCGCCGCTCGACGGGGGCTATCGTTCGGGCCATGAACCATTCCGCGAAGGAAACCGACATCCTGATCATCGGCGCGGGCTTCTCCGGCCTCGCCACCGGAACCAACCTGCTGCGCGAGGGCATCGAGGATTTCCGGATCATCGACCGCGGCCACGAGGTCGGCGGGACCTGGCGCGACAACACCTACCCGGGTGCGGCGTGCGACGTGCCCAGCCACCTGTACTCCCTGTCGTTCGCGCAGGACTTCGACTGGTCGCGCAGCTTCGGCACGCAGCCGGAGATCGCCGACTACCAGCGCAGCGTCGCGGTGGAGGAGGGCCTGTACCCGCACATCGATTTCCGCACGGAGATGGTCGATGCCCGCTGGGACGATGCCGCGGGCCGCTGGCTGGTGACCACGCGCCAGCTTCCGCATCAGGTCGACGCCGGTGACGCCGTCACCGGGGTGGCGACGTCCGGGGAGAACGTGGACAAGGTCTTCGGGAAGGGCTCCGCCGCCGGTGCCGCCGGGGCTTCCGACGCCGCCGACGCTGCCGGTGCCACCGGACCTGATGGGGCCACTGGAGCCAATGGCACCGCCCCGGAGACCACCACGTGGTCGGTGCGCGAACTGGTGCTCGGCGTCGGCGCATTGTGCGAGCCGCGCCTGCCGGACATCGAGGGCATCGGGGAATTCGAGGGCAAGATCTTCCACTCCGCGCGGTGGGACCACGACGCGGACCTGCGCGGAAAGCGCGTGGCGGTGATCGGCACGGGCGCCTCGGCGATCCAGATCGTCCCGAAGATCGCGCCGTTCGTCGGCCACCTGGACGTCTACCAGCGCACGGCGCCGTTCGTGATCCCGCGCCTGGACCGCGCCTACTTCGGGTGGGAGCGTGCCGCGCTGCGCAACGTGCCCGGTCTGCGGAAGGTGGTTCGCGGACAGGACTGGTTCTTCCGCGAGATGCAGATTCCCGGCCTGACCAGGAACGAGCACCTCATGGCGCCGATCAAGGCGCTGGCGCTGGGCATGCTGCGGGTGCAGGTCCGCGACCGTGAGCTGCGGGAGAAGCTGACCCCGAAGTTCACCATCGGCTGCAAGCGCATGCTGATCTCGAACACGTACTTCCCGGCGATCGCCCGCGACAACGTCGAGTTGGTCACCGATCCGATCCAGAGGGTCAACGCACATTCGATCACCACCGCCGACGGCACCGAGCGCCCCATCGATGTCCTGATCGTGTGCACCGGCTTCCACGTCACCGATTCGCCGACGTTCGAGCTGGTCCACGGCCGCGAGGGCGAGTCGCTGGCGCAGATGTGGGGGCGCGAGGGCATGAGCGCCCACAAGGGCACGACCATCCACGGTTTCCCGAATCTGTCGGTGTTGATGGGCCCGGCGACGGGTCTGGGGCATTCGTCGATGATCTACATGATGGAGTCCCAGGTGAATTACTTCATGGACATGCTCAAGACCAAGCGCCGCCATGGCGCCGACGTCGCCGAGGTGTCCGCGCGGGCCCAGAGGGAGTGGAACGACTGGATCCGCGACCGGTTGCCGGAGACCGTGTGGGTCACCGGCTGCGGTTCCTGGTACCTCGACGAGCACGGCAACGCCCCGTCGGTGTGGCCCAGCTGGACCTGGAAGTTCCGCGCGAAGACGAAGAAGTTCGACGCTTCGTCGTATGACCTTCGCGTGGCCAAGCCGGCCCCGGCGGTCGAGGCGGCGGGCGCCCGCTAGGCCCCGGCGCTGCGGCGGATGCAGTCGGCGATGGTGGGGCCGTCGTCGACCATCGGCACGTGGCCGAGCCCCGGCAGCAGGTGCAGCGGCACGTCCGGCAGCACCTCGAAGTGGCGCTTCCAACCGCGCATGAGCGTCAGGTCGGTGGTGCCCCAGAAAACCGTCTGGGGCGCGCCGGCGACGTCGGGGGAGTAGTCGAAACTGGCCTTCAGGCCGTGGTCGATGACCTTGTTGCCCAGCATGTTCTTCGCGTCACGGGCCACTGCGTCGGGGGCCAGTCGCCACGGCTTCGACGAGAACATGCCGAACATCGCCGTGCGGCCCACCGCCGTCTTCGCCATCAGAGGCAGCACCGGCTTCAACGCCCGGCCGACGCCGCGCAGCGCCAGGAACTGCGCCACCGTCCGGCGCTGGTCCCACGGGCCGTGGAAGAATCCCGCCGGATTGAAGGCGGTCGCCGACGCCGCGTGCCCGCGCCGGGCCAGTTCCAACGCCAGATATCCGCCCAGCGAATTGCCCGCCACATGGGGCGTTTCGCCGTCGACGGACACGAGGCGCAGGAATTCGGCGAGTTCGTCGATCATGCGCTCGCCGACTTCGTCGTCAAGCGAATCGGGATCCGGCGTCTCGCCGTGGCCCGGAAGATCGATGGCCACCACACGGAAGTGATCGACGAGACCGGGCAACACGTCGTCCCAGGCGTGGCGCGAATGGCAGATCCCGTGGATGAGCACCAGCGTGGGGCCCGAACCGTGGATGGAATGGGCGATGGTCGACGGTGCCGCAGTGTCGTTGTCGTTCGTCATGGGCACCAGGCTATTGCAGGTGAAACGACCTCGCGGGAGTTCCGGCGGATCGGGGCGACTTTGCGGTCGGGCGCCCGCCGCCTATTCGCCCTTGTTGGTCTCCGCGAGGCGGCGGCGCTGCGGGAAGTCCGGTGCGGCGACGGTGGCCTCGAGCGTCGCCTGGTCGGCGTAGGACGACGTCGCACCCAGCGACCGGACGGCCAGCGAACCTGCGGCGGTGCCCAGCGCGACGGCCCGTTCGGCGCTGCCGCCGCGGGCCAGCTCGGCGGCGATGGTGCCGGCGAACGCGTCACCGGCACCCGTGGTGTCCACGATCTCCTCCGCCGGGACGGTCAGCGACGGTTGGTGCCACACGATGCCGTCGCCGCCGTCGACCTCGGCGCGGGCGTAGACGCAGCCCTTGTCGCCCATGGAGATGACCACCGACGGGCAGTACTGCAGCAGCGAATCGATTTGCGCGACCAGGTCGCCGCGGCGGATTCCTTCGGCGGCGCCGAGCTTGCGCAGGATCTCCCACGCCTCGGTCTCGTTGACGATCAGCGGGTCGGCGCTGTCGATCAGCGTGGGCGTCACCACGGTCACCGGCGCGAGGTTGAGAATGAACCGCGTGCCGTGCAGGTTGGCGATCATGCCCAGCTGTTCGGTGGCCTCCGGGCGCAGCTCGCCCTGGGCCAGCAGCACGTCGGCTTCGGCGATTTCCTCGGTGAA
>NZ_DURI01000060.1 GCF_012837295.1 Corynebacterium sp.
ACGCGATGGCCGATCCCTCGCCGCCGCCTCCCGATGCTGGCCCCGCAGTTCCGCGCCTGGGCCTTGACCTGCGTCTGGTGCCCGCCGCGCTGCTCGTATGGGCGGCGACGGCGATCACCCTGGCGACATCCTCGACGACTCCGCTGGGTTGGATGCTGCTCGTGGCGGCGGTGTTTACGGCGGTGATGGCGTGGCGTCGTCAGGCGTCGACGGTGGCGCTGCCGGCGGTCGCGGTGACCGTCGCCGTGTCGGGCACGCTCATCCGCCGCGCCCGCGCCGCCGCGCACCCGATCGCGGAAAGCATCGATGGCATCAAGAAGACCCGCCTCACGCTGACCACGACGCCGAAGGCCACCGAGCACGGTGCGACCGCCGAGGCCACCATCGAGGGCCTTCCCGGCCGCGTCCGCGTCTTCGGCGATGACCGCCTGCTCGACCACGACCGGGGCACGGTCCTCGACGCCTACGCGGGAATCTCGGCCTCCGAACGGCCGGCGTTGTCCGGGGTGGTGGCGTCGGTGCGGGGGACGGTGGACGTCGTCAAGCATCCCGATGACCACATCGCCCGCGTCCGCGATGGCCTGCGCGATGCCGCCGCCGCGTTGCCGACCGGGCCGGATCGGCTGGTGCCCGCGATGACGCTCGGCGATGAGCGCGGGTTCGGCGCGGGCGACCAGGAGATGATGGTCGACTCGGGGCTCGCGCACCTCACCGCGGTGTCCGGCGCGAACGTGTCGCTGCTGGTCGGGGCGGCGGTGTGGGCGTTCGCGTGGGCGCCGCCGCGGTGGCGGGTGGTGGTCGCGGCGGTGACGCTGGCGGCGTTCGTGGCGGTGGTGGGCACCGAGCCGTCGGTGCTGCGGGCGCTGATGACGGGCATCGTCGGCCTGCTCGCCGTGCTCCTCGGGCGGCGGGGGCAGGCGCTGCCGGCGCTGATGGCGGGGACGATCGTGCTCATCGTCGCGTTCCCGGATCTCGCCGTGTCCATTGGGTTCGCGCTGTCGGTCGCGGCGACGGCGGGGCTGGTGCTGGCCGCCGCGCCCATGACGCATCGCCTGCTGCGCATCCCCGTCGTGGCGAGGATGCCGGCGCCGCTCGTCCGGGCTGCCGCCGTCGCGCTGGTGGCCCACGTCGCGACCGTGCCCGTCCTCGCCCTCACTCTCGGCGAGGTCTCCCACGTGTCGGTGCTGGCCAATCTCGCCGCAGCGCCCGCGGTCGCGCCGGTGACCATTCTGGGCACGCTCGCCGCCGTAGCTGCGCTGCTGGGGTTGGGGCCGGTGGTCGCGGTGCTCGTGCATGCCGCCGCGCCCTTCGCGTGGTGGGTGTGGGCGGTGGGGCACGCGGCGGCGGGGTTGCCCGGGGCGTCGGGGGAGATGGGGATGCTCGGGTTAGCGGTCTTCGTCGCGCTGGCCGTCGCCGCGATCGCGTGGCCCGCGGTCGCTGCCGCGGTGACGGTGGTGGCGATGGGCGCCGCGACGGTGGTCATCACGCTCGGCTGGCACATTCCCGCGGCCCCGCCCGGCTGGATCATCGGGGCCTGCGCCGACGGCGGGCGAGTGCGGGTGGTCACCGCCGCCTCGCTTGACGACGCCCACGCCCCCTCCCTCCCGCGCCCCTGCCGCTTGGCCCTGGAGAGGGGAGTGGCGGGGCACGTCGACGCGTCGGAGGTGGAGGTGTACGCGACCCTCGATGACGTGGAGGACTTGGTGGGCGGGAACTCCGGCGCGGGAAGGAGTGACGCTAGTGGACCAGACCGTGCCACGGAGTCCACCGCGTTCACGGCGGTGCCGCGGTGGATCGTCGTCGAGAACTGCGGGGAGCGGGCGCGGGGCCGCATCCGCACCGCCGAGGGCGTCCCCGTCGTGTGCCCGGTACGCGATGGAGTGCATGCGCTCTACCCGGATGGCGCGGTGTGGAGGAGTGGCGCCGGGAAGGGAGGCTCCGGGGAAGGCGGCTCCGGGAAAGGCCGATCCGGGGAGTCTGGCACGATGGGAGCGTGACTCAGACGATGCCCGCGCCGGTGAACGTGATCGTCGGCAAGGAAGGGCTGCTCATCGACCGCGCCCGGTTGGCCATCATTGCCGCCGTGCGCCGCTCCGCCGCCACCGCCGGCGACCCCGACGGCCGCTCGGTGCCCATCACGGACCTGCGCGGCGGCGACGTCACCACCACCGATCTGGTCGAACTGCTCAGCCCGTCGCTGTTCGGCGAGGACCGCATCATCGTGCTCACCGATTGCGACGCCGCCGGCAAGGAACCCGCCGATCTCATCGTGCAGGCCGCCGCAGACCCCGCACCTGGAATCACGCTGATCCTGCAGCACTCCGGCGAGGGGCGGCAGAAGAAAATGGTCGCCGAGCTGCGCAAAACGGGCGCCCAGCTTTTCGAGGCCCACCCCGTCAAACGCGGTCAGCTGCCCGAGTTCGTGCGCGGCGAATTCCAGTCGCACCGGCTGCGGGTGTCGCCGGACGTCATTGACGCGCTGCTCGATTCCGTTGGTTCGGATCTGCGTGAGCTGGCCACCGCCGTCTCCCAGCTGGTGTCGGACACCGGCGGAAACGTCACCGTCGATGCCGTGCGCACCTACTACGGGCGCACCGCCGAGGTCTCCGGCTTCGAGGTCGCGGAGCTCGCGTTGACCGGCCGCGGTTCCGAGGCGTTGGCGTTGGCGCGCCGGGCGATGCAGCTGGGCGTGCCGCACGTTCTGTTGGCCTCGGCGCTGTCGGGCATGGTCGGTGATGTCGCACGTCTGCACGCTGCGCGCGGGGTGAGCAACCGCGACGCCGGCCGCTACGGGATGCCGCCGTGGAAGCTCGAGAAGACCCACCGCCTGGCGTCACGATGGTCGACCCCGGCGATCGCGCAGGCGGCGCAGATCATCGCCGAACTCGACGCCGGCGTGAAGGGTTGGGCCGCCGACCCCGAGTACGCGGTGGAGAAGGCCGTCGTCGACATCGCCGCCCTGGCCACGTCTTCGCATCGGCGGTAACCGAGGCCGAGCAGCCGCGGCGGTCCGACGCTCGCCGCGCCACTGGATCACCGGGACCCGTAGCCACCGCCGCGACCTCACGCACGCACAAGCGCCCCCGCCGAAAACGGCGGGGGCGCTTGAAGGCTGTGGCGTCCGATGCTCGCGCATCGGGCGTCGTCAAGCGAGGATTTAGCCCTCGATCT
>NZ_DURI01000061.1 GCF_012837295.1 Corynebacterium sp.
CACACGGACTGCGGCAGGTGGCCGGCGCGGCGGCGACGGCGGCGACCCCGTCGGATGCGCGGGTGGCGGGGGCGAAGCATGCGCTGGCGCAGCGCGAATCCCTCGACGACCACGAACCGAAGCTGCCGCCGACCGGTGGCTCATGGCTGCGCTCCGGTGCGGAGTTGGAGGCCCTGTTCGGGCACCTGCCGGGCGTCCTGGAGACCACGGCGGAGGTGGCGGCGGAGTGCGCGTTCACCCTCGACCTCATCGCCCCGAACCTGCCGGCGTGGGATGTGCCGGAGGGCCACGACGAATCCTCGTGGCTGGCGCACATCGCCCGGGACGGGGCGCGGCGGCGCTATGGACCCGCGGAGGGGCTGGACGGCGACGCGGCCGGGCCCGTCGGCGAGGGCGGGGAAGGTGGCGCGCCGGACGTCGTCAAGCAAGCCTGGATCCAGCTGGAACGGGAACTCGGCGTCATCGATGAGCTGGGCTTTCCGGGGTATTTCCTCATCGTCCACGACATCTGCGAGTTCTGCCGGCGCGAGAACATCCTGGCGCAGGGGCGCGGATCGGCGGCGAATTCGGTGGTGTGCTTCGCGCTGGGCATCACCAACGTCGACCCGATTTCGGCGGGGCTGCTGTTCGAGCGGTTCCTGTCGCCCGAGCGCGACGGGCCGCCCGACATCGACCTGGACATCGAATCGGGGCGGCGCGAGGAGGTCATCCAGTACGTCTACGGGCGCTACGGGCGCGACAACGCGGCGCAGGTGGCCAACGTGATCACCTACCGGCGGCGCGGTGCGCTGCGCGACGCCGCCCGGGCGCTGGGGCACGCGCCGGGCGTCATCGACGCCTGGGTGAACAAGACCGCCGACCCGCCCGAGCAGGTCGCGGAACTCGCCGAGGGGCTGCGCGGCCAACCCCGGCACCTGGGCATCCACTCCGGCGGCATGGTCATCTGCGACCGGCCCATCGCCGACGTCGTGCCGGTGGAGTGGGCGCGGATGGAGAACCGGTCGGTGGTGCAGTGGGACAAGGACGACTGCGCGGCGGCCGGGTTGGTGAAGTTCGACCTGCTGGGGCTGGGCATGCTCGAGGCGATCCACCACTGCATCGACCTCGTCGCCGAGCATCACGGCCGGACGGTGCGGCTGTGGGAGATCGACGTGGCCGAGAAGGCGGTCTACGACATGCTGTCGCGCGCCGACGCCGTCGGGGTGTTCCAGGTGGAGTCGCGGGCGCAGCTGGCCACGCTGCCCAGGCTGCGGCCGCGGGAGTTCTTCGACCTCGTCGTCGAGGTGGCGCTGATCCGCCCCGGCCCCATCCAGGGCGGCAGCGTGCACCCGTACATCCGGCGGCGCAACGGGCTGGAGAAGGTGACCTTCGACCATCCGGTGCTGGAGAAGTCGCTGGGCAAGACGCTGGGCATCCCGCTGTTCCAGGAGCAGCTGATGCAGGTCGCCGTCGACGCCGCGGGGTTTTCCGGGGCGGAGGCCGACTCGCTGCGCCGCGCGATGGGCGCCAAGCGGTCGGTGGAGCGGATGGAGGCGCTGCGCACCCGGTTCCTCGACGGGTTGCGGGAGACCAACGGCATCGTCGGCGACGTCGCGGACCGGCTGTGGGACAAGATCGTCGCCTTCGCCGCCTACGGGTTCCCGGAGTCGCACGCGCAGTCCTTCGCGTCGCTGGTGTATTTCTCGGCGTGGTTCAAGCACCACTACCCGGCGGAGTTCTGCGTCGCGCTGCTGCGGGCGCAGCCGATGGGCTTCTACTCGCCGCAGTCGCTGGTCGCGGATGCCCGCCGCCACGGGGTCGGCTGCGACGGCCCGGACGTCAACGTCTCCGGCGTGGAGGCGGACTGCCCCGGCGGCCGGATCCGGCTGGGGCTGGGGTCGGTGTCCGGGCTTGGCGACGCCGCCGCGCAGCGCATCATCGCCGCACGTGACGGCGGCGGGAAACCCGGAAGCGGTGACGGCACCGGCCCTTTCAGCGACGTCGCCGATCTGGCGCGCCGGGCGTCGCTGTCGGTCGCCCACGTGGAGGCCCTGGCCAGGGCTGGGGCGCTGGAATGTCTGGGGATGGACCGTCGACAGGCATTGTGGGCGGCCGGCGTCGCGGCCACGGAGCACGAGGGCATGCTGCCCGGGCTGACGGTCGCCTCGGCCCCGGCGCTGCCGGGCATGACCGAGTTCGAGCTGGCGGCGGCGGACTTGGCGGGCACGGGCGTCACGCCGGGGGAGTACCCCGTGGCGCGGCTGCGCGGGGAGCTCGACGCGCTCGGCGTGGTGCCGGCGGCGGGGCTCGGGGCGGTGGAGGACTCGTCGCGGGTGCTGGTGGCGGGGATCGTCACGCACCGGCAGCGGCCGGGCACCGCCGGCGGCGTGGTGTTCCTGGGCATGGAGGACGAAACCGGGCTGATGAACGTCCTGTGCACGCCGGGGCTGTGGAACCGCTTCCGGGTCATCGCCACCACCGAACGGGCGCTGGTGGTGCGCGGCATCGCCCAGAACGCCTCCGGGGCGGTGACCATCGTCGCCGACAAGCTCACCCCGCTGCGCGAGGCCGTCGCCGCCCCCGTCGTCGCGGGCCGCAGCCGGGACTTCCGGTGAGGCGGGCGGGGCAATGGCCGGAGACGCGGTGACGGCGCCGCCGGCGGCCACGTTTCAGGGGCGCAACGCCGCCGCGCCCCGGCGCTTTCCTATGATCGGCGGGTATGCGGCACACCTATGGCTCCTCCCTCGCGCCCGACGGCAGCGCGATCGCGTACATCGTGCGCGAACGCGGCTACCCGAAGGCCGTGCAGGTGGCGCTGACCGACGACGGCCTCGGCGACGAGCGGCCGGTGCAGCTGCCCGTCGACGGCCCCGTCACCCGCGTGCTGCACTCGCCCGACGCCCGCTGGATCGCCTGCGAGGTGTCCCCGCTGGGCACCGAGCGCCTGGAGACGTGGCTGGTGTCCACCGACCCCGCCGTCCCCGGCGCGACGCGGCTGCAGCTGTCCGGCGACGCGAAGACCACCCTGGTCGAGTGGGACCGGGACAAGCTGGCCATGGACGCCGTCGCCGCCGACGGCATCACCGAGGGCCGCCTCGTCGACCCGGACACCGGCGACTACACCGTGCTCGATCGTCGCACCGACTCGTTGCTCGTCTCCGCCGAAGCGGGCCACGCCCTGATGCGCGTCGGCCCCCGCGGCAGCCGCGAGCTGCTGCTGGTCAAACCCGACGGCACGTGGCTGCCGCTGCTGCGCCCCGAACCCGGCGCGATGACCGACGCCGGCACCATCCTGCGCGAGGAGACCACCGCCGAAGACGGCCGCGTCACCGCCATCGTGTGCTCCGACCATTCCTCCGACCGCCGCCGCGTGCTGCGGGTGGCCGTCGACGGCCGCGAGGTCACCGCCGAAGAGATGATCGGCAACCCGGATTCGGACGTCGACGAGTTCGTCATCAGCGAGGACCTGACCACCGCCGCGGTGCTGTGGAACACCTCCGGCGTCTCCCTGCTGGATCTGCTGACCCTCGGCGAGGACCAGAAGGTGCTCGTCCGCCGGTCGGTGGAGCTGCCCGGCATGGTCGCCTCCGACCTCTCCATCACCGACGACGGCGAGCTGCTGTCGTTGACCGTCGAGGGCCCGAACCTGCCGCCGACGGTGGAGATCATGCGCACGTCGACGGGCAAGATCGAGCCGATCAACGTCGACCGCACGCGCCGCATCGCCGAGCGCGCCCAGGAGAATTACATCCCGGAGCTGGTGCACTTCACCGCCCGCGACGGCCTCGAGCTGTCGGGCTGGCTGTACCACGGCGAAGGCGACGACGCCTCCGGCCCGCAGCCGGTGTACATCCACCTCCACGGCGGCCCGGAGCTGCAGTCGCGGCCGGTCAACCACGACATTTTGACCACGCTGGTCGACTCCGGCGTCACGGTCTTCACCCCGAACATCCGCGGTTCGTCGGGCGCGGGCCGGCCGTTCCTCCACGCCGACGACCGCTACGGGCGCTTCGCCGCCATCGACGACGTCGCCGACACCGCCCGCTTCCTGGTGGACACCGGCATCGGCGACCCGCGGCGGTTGGCGCTGGGCGGCCGCAGCTATGGCGGGTTCATGTCCCTGCTCGTGGCGGGGCGCTACCCGGAGCTGTTCAGCGCCGTCGTCGACGCCTGCGGCATGACCAGCTTCGAGTCCTACTACGGCTCCACGGAGCCGTGGCTGGCGTCGGCGGCGTACCCGAAGTACGGCTACCCGTACCACGACGCCGAGCTGCTGCGGCAGGTGTCGCCGCTGAACCAGGCGGAGCACATCACGGCGCCGGTGCTGTTCATCCACGGCGAGTGGGACACCAACGTTCCCGAGCGCGAGTCGCTGCAGATGCGCGACGCGCTCGGCGCTCGCGGCGTGCCCACCGAGTACCTGCAGGTGCCGGGCGAGGGCCACAAGTACGCCAAGCCGAAGAGCCGCCGTCTCATCGCCGCGGCGCTCGTGGATTTCCTGTCCCGGCATGGCTTGGTGACCACGCCGAACCTCTCGCACCTCGACGCCCGCATCGCGGAGATGAAGGCCGGTGCCCCGGGCGTCGACGATTAGCCGGTCACGCCGGCAACGTCGGCCCCGCCCCGCGGCGTACCCTTTCCCACCGTGACCGCTTCTCCCGATACCGCTCCCACGCCCTTCTGCCACGTGCTCTTCGCCAGCCCGCAGATCCCGCCGAACACGGGCAACGCGATCCGCATGTGCGCGGGCACGGGCGCGGCGCTGCATCTGGCGGAGCCGTTGGGCTTCAACTTCGACGAGAAGCACGTCCGCCGCGCGG
>NZ_DURI01000062.1 GCF_012837295.1 Corynebacterium sp.
ACGGCGCGAACGCCCCGGTCTCGCCGGCGTAGACCTCTTCGCGCGGCACGATGGGCACGTCATCCTGCCGCGACGGCCCCGGCCCGGCCATCCCGGGGTTCAGCGAATACGCCGACCCCGCGATGCGGGCGCGGGCCTTGTCGGCCTTGACGTCCTTGAGCTGCTGGCGCATCGAATCGACCGTGCCCCCGGACACGCCGCCGCGCATGTGGGTCACCACGAGCGTCGTCTCCCCGAGGTTTCCGTCGCCGGCTTGGGCGGCGGCGTCGTGAAGCACCTTGACCCCGATGTCGGAGGGGATGGAATCGAAGCCGCACGAGTGGACGATGCGCGCGCCGGTGAACCGCGCCAACTCGTGGTTGGCGGCGATGGAATCGTGGGCGAAGAGCACCTCGCCGGTCAGGTCGACGTAGTCGGTGCCGGCGGCGGCGCAGGCGTGGGCCAGCGCGTGGCCGTAGCGGGCGTAGGGCCCGACGAGCGTGAGCACCACGCGGGCGGATTCGGCGAGCTCGCGCATGTCGTCGTCGGAGGATGCGTCGGCGACGAGCAGTGGCCAGTCGGCGGCGGTGGTGCCGGTGCGGCCGTCGGTGGCGGGGGCCCCGGCGAGTTCGTCGCGCAGCGCCGCGAGCTTGTCGCGGTCGCGGCCGGCCAGGGCGATGGAGGTCCCGGCGGGCGCGTGCGCGGCGAGATGCTTTGCGACGAGCTTGCCGACGAACCCGGTGGCGCCGAACACCACGATGTCGTGGGGGCGGCCGGTGGGGTCAGAAGTGTTGTCGTCCCGTGTCATGTCACCACGCTAACGATGCTGCGCACTTTCCGCGCGCTTTTCGGCGTTCTTTTGTAGACAGCTTGGTCTAAGGGCATAATGGCGTGCATTCGATTGCGCACGGTCGTGCGCGAACCGGGACCAAGGGTGTTTCCACCCGGTGTCCGGCGGCGCCCCGATGCGTCGCCCCACCCTCACGAGCACGGAGAAGATCGCAATGACCCAGGCCGACGCCGACCAGTCCCACGCCCCCAAGGACGGCGCCGACTACGACTCGACGCACGATGTCGCGCACCCGGAGCGCCGTTTCGACACCGCCGCGGTGCGCGCCGGTTACCACCCGGATTCGCTGTACGGCCCGGTGAACGTGCCCATTTACGCCAGCTCGACCTTCGCCCAGGACGGCATCAACGTCCTGCGCGGCGGGTTCGAGTACACGCGCGTGGCCAACCCGACGTCCGCCGCGCTGGAAGGCGCCATCGCGGAGCTGGAGGGCGCCCGCTTCGGCCGCGCGTTCGCGTCGGGCATGGCGGCGACGGACATCCTGCTGCGGGCGTTCCTGCGCCCGGGCGCGCACATCGTGATCCCGAACGACGCCTACGGCGGGACGTACCGCCTGGTCGACACGATGTTCGGCGACTGGGGCGTGGAGTACTCGGTGGCCGACCTCGGCAGCATCGAGTCGGTGCGCGCGGCGATCCGCCCGAACACGAAGGTCGTGTGGATCGAGACGCCGACCAATCCGCTGCTCACCGTCGGAGACATCGCCGGCATCGCGGCGGCGGTGAAGGAGGCCAACGCCGAGCTGGGCGCGGACGCCAAGCTCATCGTGGACAACACGTTCGCCTCGCCGTACCTGCAGCGCCCGCTGGAGCTCGGCGCGGATGCGGTGCTGCATTCGACGACGAAGTACATCGGCGGCCACTCGGACGTCATCGGCGGCGCGGTGGTCACCAACGATGCGGCGCTGGACGAGGAGCTGGACTTCCTGCGCGGCGGCATCGGCGCCACGCCGAGCGCATTCGACGCGTTCCTCACCGCCCGCGGCCTGAAGACGCTGGGCCTGCGCATGGACCGCCACTGCGACAACGCCGAGAAGGTCGCCGCGTTCCTGGAGTCGCGCCCGGAGATCTCGCAGGTCCTGTACCCGGGCCTGGAGTCGCACCCGAACCATGAGGTGGCGAAGTCTCAGATGAAGCGCTTCGGCGGCATGGTCTCGGCGCGCCTGGCCGGTGGCGCGGAGGCGGCGGCGAAGCTGTGCGAGTCGACCCGCGAGTTCCTGCTGGCGGAGTCCCTCGGCGGCGTCGAGTCGCTCATCGAGGTCCCGGCGGGCATGACCCACCAGTCCACGGAGGGCACGCAGTTGGAGATCCCCGCCGATCTGGTCCGCCTGTCGGTGGGCATCGAGGACGCCGACGACCTCATCGCGGATCTCGCGCAGGCCCTCGACCAGCTTTAGGTCCAGGCCCGGATTCGTTCCGCCCCTTTTGCTTGACGACGCCCACCGGCTCCCCGCCCGGCGTCCCCGATTCTCGACCCGCGCATCGCTTCGGTGCGCGGGTCTGGTGTTCGGGCGCGGGCCGTCGTAAAGTAAGTGATATGACAACAAATGCGGCCGTTCCCTCCCGCCAGCCCGCCCTGTTCCTGGGCCACGGGTCGCCGATGAACGCCATCGAGGACAACCGGCACTCCCGCGCCTGGGCGGAACTCGGCCGGGAGCTGGCGCGCAACAAGCCGGAGGCCATCGTCGCCGTGTCCGCCCACTGGTACGGCAACGCCACCGCCGTCACCGCCATGCCGGACCCGCGGACCATCCACGACTTCTACGGCTTCCCGCAGGAGCTGTTCGACGTCGAATACCAGGCGCCCGGCTCGCCCGAGCTGGCCGAACGCATCGGCGACGTGCTCGCGCCGGACTGGGTGGGGCAGGACCGGGACTCGTGGGGCCTGGACCACGGGACGTGGTCGGTGCTCGCCCACCTCATGCCCGCCGCCGACGTGCCCGTGGTGCAGCTGTCCATCAACGCCGAAAAGCCCCTCGACTACCACCTGGAACTGGGGCGGAAGCTGGCCGCGCTGCGCGACGAGGGCGTGCTGGTGCTCGGCTCCGGCAACGTGGTGCACAACCTCCGCGCCGTCGACTGGGCGAACCCAGGCGGCGGCTACGACTGGGCCGACCGCTTCGACGAGGCCGCCCGCGAGATCATGCTCGGCGACCCGTCGACCATCGGCGAGCTGCGCGGGCACCGCGACTGGCGCCTGGCCGTGCCGACGCCCGACCACTTCCTGCCGCTGGCGTACATCGCCGGCGCCGCGGGTGATGGCGTGGGTGAAGGCGCTGGTGGTGCCGGCGTGGGTGATGCTGCGGGTGCTGGTGTTGGCGCGGGCGCAGGCGTGCGCGTCATCGATGAGGGCCGCGCCATGGGTTCGTTGTCGATGACCGGCTACCTGTACGAGTAGGGCGCGAGCCGCCGCTGCCGCCGCACCGCTGCGTTCGGCGTTCGCCGTCGATCAATCTTTATGAGTGGCATTCGCTGGGAGCGGGGATCTGCCTTTTCGCGCCATGTGCGCTGTGAGCCCAGTAGCGGCGTCGTAGTCGTTCGCGGCTACCGTCGTGCGCCCCGAACGCTCTGTGGGCATCCTGGAGCGTGTTCGGGTTTCCGCTGGTCACAGCGCCGTCGAACGGCACTATCGATGGGGGTGACCCCACGGGTTCAACACGACGCCGCGGGCGGTGTCGAAGCTGGGCGCGTGCGGCGTGGTGTTGAAGGACTGGCCCACTGAAAATTCAATTCGCCGCCGTACGTGCCGGAGAAAATCTGCGCGTACGGCGCGGAGTTGAATTCGGACGGTCGAAGCCTGCTGCCGACACCACCCCGACACGAATCCGGCACGCCCCGACACCACCTCGACACGGTCCCGCCATCGCCCCGACGCCACCGGGCACTCGGCATCGGGCGAGTCGATGGGGTGGTGCGGTTAACTGGCGGGAGCGCCGTCGCCTTTGAACGGGTGTGGCGGCCCCTCGGAGGGGTAAATGGCACTAACTGCAGACGCTTCGGCGATTTCGTTGCATGAAAACGCCGAAGCGTCTGCAGTTAGTGCCGTTCATCCGGGGGCTTGGCGGACGTGGGGGCGAAGCGGCGGTCGGAGCGGCGTGGGGTGAGACGAAGCAGGCGAACCGGGGCGAGCGGGGCGGGGTGGGCGGCGAGTTACTGCCGGCCCCAGCGGCCGGAGCCGGCGAGGGCGAGGATGTCGTCGTGCAGTGCGGCGACGGGAGGGGTGGGGTCGGCGGCGCGGCGGCGGATCATCCCCAGCTCGCGATGGGCGGCCGGCGCAATCGGGCGCAACACGATCCCCGTCACCGAGAGGAACGGGTCGTCGATGGGCAGCAGCGCCACTCCCAAACCGGCGCTGACCAGGCCCGCGACGGTGGTCAACTCCATCGATTCGAAGACGAGGCGGGGTCGGAACCCGGCGGCGTCGGCAAGTGAATCCAGCAACAACCGCGTGCCGTAACCGGGCAACATCGCGATGAACGGATCCTCCGCGACCGACCGCAAGCGCAGCGGCGCGGTCGAACCCGCGAGGCGATGATCGGCGGGCAGGCCGATGGCCAGGCGCTGGCGGGCCAGGGGCGTCCACGCGAGCGGGCCGCCGGCGAGGGACTCCGGGGGCTGCGGGCCGACGAGCGCGAGATCGGCCTCATCGGCGAGGACCCGGTCGACGAGCAGGCGGGCCGCGCCCTGGTGCAGGGAAATCGCCGAATCGGGCCTGGTGGTGCGGGCGGCGCGGAGGATCTCCGGCACCATCCACGTGCCCAGCGAATGCATGAAGTCCAGGCGCACGGGGCCATGGGCGGGGTCGACCAGGCGGGCGACTTCGGCGGCGCCGGCGCGCAGGGCTTCCGTCGCGGCGGTGGCGGCGTCGGCGAAAGCGCGGCCACGGGTGTTCAGCTCCAGGCCGCGGCCGTCGCGGTCGAAAAGCTTCGCGCCGAGCGCCGCCTCGAGCCGCGCCAACCGCCGCGACAGAGTCGGCTGCGGGATACCCAGATTCGCGGCGGAGTCGCCCATGTGGCGGGTGCGCGCGAGATCCAAAAACCAGTCGAGGTCGGTGGGGAGCATTAAAATACGGTATCTCAGGTGGTGCTATGCGGTAGGAGCAATGGACGGCTCCGGTCAATGCATTGGACGTATCGAAGGCGGCGGCGCACGATGGCGGGCATGAGCAACGCGCACCGATCGGACTCGTCCGGGGACTCGTCGGCGAACCCGGCGTCTCCCGCGAACGATGCCACCGGGTCCGCACCGGCCTCGCCCGCATCTCCTGCGCCCGCGCCGGAGGGCCTCACGCCCGGCGACCCGGGCTTTCGCCGCGCGCTGATCGCGGTGCTCTTCGCGGGCATCGCGTCGTTCCAGGCGCTGTACGCCACGCAGGCGCTGCTGCCGGTGCTCACGGAGGACTTCCACATCAGCCCGGCGACCGCGGCGCTCACCGTCTCGGCGACCACCGGCGGCCTGGCCTGCGCGATCATCCCGATGTCGGTGCTGTCGGAGCGGTTCGGCCGCCGCCCGCTGATCCTCATCGGCGCGGTGCTGGCCACGGTCCTCGGCCTCACCCTCGCCTTCGCCCCGAACGCCTCGGCGCTGATCGGCCTGCGCCTGATCCAGGGCCTGGTCATCGCGGGGGTCCCGGCGGTGGCGATGACGTACGTGTCCGAGGAGGTCGACCCCCACCACGTGCCGCGCATCATGGGCCTGTACGTGGCGGGCACGACGGTCGGCGGGCTGCTGGGCCGCATCATCCCGTCGGTGGTGCTGGAGTTCGGTGGCTGGCGCGTGGCGACGGTCGTGTCCGCCCTCGTCGCCCTCGCCTTCGCCCTGGCCACGGTGTGGTTGCTGCCGCGCCAGCGCCGGTTCACGCCGAAGAAGCTGACGCTGGGCGGCGAAATCCGGGCGATCGTCGGCCACCTGGGCAACCCGCGGCTGGTGGGCCTCTACGCGCTGGCGTTCCTGTCGATGGGCGCCTTCGTGTCGCTGTACAACTACGTCGGCTTCCGGCTGGGGGACACTTTCGGGCTCTCGGCCGCAGTCGCCGGGATGGTCTTCCTGCTCTATCTCACGGGCACGTGGTCTTCGGCGCGTGCGGGCTCCTACGCGCGGAGCATGGGGCGTCGTGAAGCAATGCTCGCCGCCATCGTCGCCGGCATCGCGGGCCTGGCGCTGACCGCGACCCCGTGGCTGATCACGCTGCTTGTGGGCGTCGCGCTGTTCACGGGCGGGTTCTTCGTGGCGCACTCGCTGGCGTCGTCGTCGGTGGGGCTCATCGCCACCGCCGACCGTGCGGAGGCCAGCTCGATGTACCTGTTCAGCTACTACCTGGGGTCCTCGGTGGTCGGGTGGGTCTCCGGCCACGTGCTGGACTGGGGTGGCTGGGGGCTGCTCGTCGGCTGGCTGGTGGGCCTGTTCGTCCTCGCGGGCGCCGCCGCGCTGGTGGGCACGAGCGGCATCCGGCGGCGCGGGGCCAGCGGGTCGAGCGGGGCGAGCGGTAAAGCGGTTTAGCCGATGACCAGCTCGCCGTCCTCGGCCGCCATCTTCGCGGGCCCGGCGGGCTGGCGCGACGGGCCGGACACGACGTCGCCGGTTTCGATGTCGAAGTGCGAGTTGTGGTCGGGGCAGATCATGACGCCGTCGCGCACGGCGTTGATGGTGCCGCCCTGGTGGGGGCAGCGGGCGGAGAACGCCTTGAACACGCCTTCTTCGGGCTGGGTGACCACGTAGTCGCCGACGACGGTGCCGCCGCCGACGGGGATGTCCGCCGCGGCGACGCGCTCGACGTCGGATCCGGGCGCGCACGCGGCGAGCAGGGCGCCGGCGGCGGTGGTGGCGGTGCCGAGCAGGAAGCCTCGGCGGGAGCAGGTGAACTTGGGGGCTGCCTTGTCGTTCATGCTTTTCAGGGTACCGGGCGGGGCATTGCTTTACGACGGCCCGTCGTCAACCCGGGCGGCCGCAACCCCTGGTGCGACCGGGTTTGGCAGCGGCGCGGATGCCGGCGGGCGGCGGCCGGCCGAGGGGATAGGGGATCGGTGGAGGGCGTCGGTGGCGGGGATCGGTGGCGCTACGGCTTCGGGCGTTCGCCGAAGATGGCGCGGCCGACGCGGACGGTGGTGGCGCCTTCGGCGATGGCGAGCTCGAAGTCGCCGGACATGCCCATCGACAGCTCGTCCAGCGTGACGCCGTCGGGGGCGTCGGGGGCGAGACGGTCCCGCAGTTCGCGCAGGGTGGCGAAGCAGCGGCGCACGTCTTCGTCGCCGTCGGGGGAGGAGGGGTCGGCGATCATGGCCATGGTCATGAAGCCGCGCAGGCGCAGATTCGGATACGGGCCGTCGGGGCCGAAGTCGGCGACGAACGCCTCGACGTCCTCCGGCGCGATGCCCGCCTTCTGGGGCTCGTGGGACGTGTTGACCTGGATGAGCACGTCGAGGGTGCGGCCCGTGACGCCGGGGGAGTGTTCGGCGGAGGAGTACGAGGTGGAGACGGGCGCGGCGGCGGGCACAGCGGCGTCGGCCAGGCGGCGCTGGAGTGCGGCGGCGACCTTTGGGCGGTCGAGCGCCTGAAACTCGTCGGCGAAGGCGGCGAGCTGACCGGCCTTGTTCGTCTGCAGCGGACCGATCACCGCCCAGCGCGGCAGGGGAGTGATGGCGGCGATGGCGGAGGAAGAACCGGCGGCTCCGGCTCCAGCGGCGCCGGCCTCGGCACTCTTGGCGGCATTGGCGAAGAACTCGGCCTTGGCCGACGCCTCCTGCACGCGGTTCTCGGCGAGCGTCAGGCACCCGGCCTCGCGCAGCGCGGGCCAATCGGCGAGCACGGCTTCGGCGGGGACCGTCTTGCTCACGGGCAGCAGTCGGATCTCCGACGGATCGCGGCCGGCGGCTCGGGCGGCGTCGTCGATGCGCGTCCGGATCGCGTCATGGCGGGCGGTGACTTCCGCGGGACTGGCGGGAGAAGCGTGCTCGTTGTGCTCCATGACCCCGAGGTTACCGCCGCGCCGATCCGCTCCCTCCGGGTCATCGCCGACCGGAGCGGGCGGCCACCGTCCCGCCACCGCCGCGGCCACCAGGGCGGGATCCGGGCGGTGCGGTACGTTCGATTCATGCTCCAGGATCGATTGATCGCGCTGCCCGAACGGTCGCGCCGTCTCCTTGCCGTCGTCGGCGCCATCTTCGCCATCGCCGTCGTCGGCTTTCACATGTACCGCGCCGCAACGTATTACATGATGGACGTCGAGGTCTTCCAGGACGCCGGATGGGCCCTGCGCCGCGGCCAGGACCTGTATTCGGAGGACTTCCCCACCCGCTCGGGCTACCGATTCATCTATCCGCCGTTCGCGGCGCTGCTGTTCTACCCCATGACGTGGGCGGGGCCGGTGACGCTGCAGATCATCTGGACCGCCGCCACCATCGCGGCGGTGTGGGCGATGCTGTGGATGGTCTCCAAGCGCCTGCGCCTCCCCGCACCCGCGCTGGTCGCGGCGCTGCTGCTGGGCCCGGCGCTGCTCATGGACCCGTTGTCGGAGAACATCAACTTCGGCCAGATCAACGTCTTCCTGGCGGTCCTCGTCGTCGCCGACGTCCTCGGGTTCCTGCCCAAAAAGCTGCGCGGCCTGGGCATCGGCGTCGCCGCGGGCATCAAGATCACCCCGGCCGCCTACGCCCTGATCTTCCTGGTGCGCAAGGACTACCGGGCGGTGCTCACCAGCTTCCTGTGGTTCCTGGTCACCGTCGCCATCGGCTTCGCGCTGCGATTCCAGGAGTCCATCTACTTCTGGACCGACGAGTTCTTCGAGGGCAACCGCGGCGGCGCCCCCACCTACGAGGCCAACCAGGCGCTGTCCGGCCTCTTGGCGCGCGCGACGCTCGAGGACCCGGCGCTGAACATCATCGTCATGGCCTGTTTCGTCCTCGGCGCGATCCTCGCCGGCGTCGCCGCGTTCCGCTTCGAGCAGCGCGGCCTGCGCGTCGCGTCGCTGGCTGTCGTGGCGCTGGCCGTGTGCTTCGTCGGCCCGTACACGGTCAGCCACCACTGGTCGATCACCATGATCTTCCTGCCGCTGATCTTCACGCTGCGCCGCCCGTGGCAGATCCTCCTGGCCATCGGCTTCTACGTCGCGCACTTCCTGGCGCCCTACGACACGTTCCCCGGCAATCCCTGGGGCTTCGCCCTCAATCCGGCCGAGTGGGTCTGGGGCAATCTGCAGGGCATCTTCGGCGGGCTCGCGTTCGTCGCGCTCATCGTCTGCGCCTTGCGTGCGGCGGATCCCGAGGATGCGCTGTTGGGGCTTGACGACGGCCCCGTCGCAAAGCAAACCGACCGCCAACCGAACGTTTAACGCGGATTTCACACCCGAAACCCCCGGCCAGGCGGTGTGACGTGGGTAATGTCGAGAGGGCACCACAGGCGGCGGCCCCCGGGCCGGCGCGCACCACAACCGCATAGCCGCCAGCAGCTGAGGCGGGAGAGGCCGGAGCGAACGCCCGGCCGCCGTAGGGGCAATTCCTCCCCGGGACACTCTCAGGCGCCAGCACCGTCACAGCGAGGCACCTCTGGAAAGAGTCGCGCGCACTCGTCTGCGCCGCGACCGCCGCAGGAGAAACCCGGCAGCGCTCGAACTGCAACGCAGCACCGCAATTCAGCGCGATGCAACGCACTGCAGCGCGTGCCGGACAAAGCTCTCGGGCACATCGACAGAGCGGGGAGGGCCCCGGTGATCCGGCGCGCCCTCGACCACGATCGCGGGGCGGCGGGGATCGGGGCGATCCGACCCCCGCCCCCGTCACGGAAAGACCATCGCATGGCCACCCCGCACGACGCCTTCGTCCACCGCCACATCGGCCCCGATCCCGCCGGCACCGCCGAGATCCTCGATTTCCTCGGCTACGACTCCCCGGCCGCGCTGGCCACCGCCGCGTTGCCCGCGGACATCGCCCAGACCGAGCCCACCCAGCTTCCCGACGCCCTCGACGAAGCCGGGGCGCTCGCCGCCCTGCGCGGGTTCGCGGCGAAGAACACGGTGAAGAAGCAGCTCATCGGCGCCGGGTACCACGACACCATCACTCCGGCGGTCATCCGCCGCAACGTCGTGGAGAATCCCGGCTGGTACACGGCCTACACGCCGTACCAGCCGGAGATTTCGCAGGGCCGGCTCGAGGCGCTGCTCAACTTCCAGACCGCCGTGTCCGACCTGACCGGGCTTCCCGTGGCGGGCGCGTCGCTTCTCGACGAAGCCACCGCCGTCGCCGAGGCCGTCCAGATGATGGCGCGCGGCAACGCCAAGGCGGCGAAGAAGGGCGGCGTGGTCCTGCTGGATTCCGCGCTGCACCGCCAGAGCCTGACCGTGACGCTGGCCCGCGCGGAGGCCGCCGGCATCGACGTGCGCATCGCCGACATCGGCGACGACGTCGCCGCGGCGCTTGCCGAGGCGTCCGGCGTGCATGGCGGCGCGGGCGGCGACGGTGCGGAGGGCGGCGGCGGAGGCGGCGCGAGCGAGACCGCCGTGCCGCTGGTCGGCGTCGTGCTGTCCAACCCGGGCACCACCGGCGAGGTCCGTGATCTGGCCGCGTCCATCGCCTCGGCGAAGGAGGCCGGCGGCCTGGTCACCGTGGCGTGCGATCTGCTGGCGCAGGTGCTCAT
>NZ_DURI01000063.1 GCF_012837295.1 Corynebacterium sp.
GATGCCCGCCTCGAGCGCGGGTTCGGCGAACTCGCGGTGCCGGAACACGGGCGTGGCCACGTAGATGCCGTCGATGTCGCCGCGCTCGAGCAGCTGCGGGAACTCGTCGTAGTCGTACACCGCGACGTCGTCGGACACGGCGCCGGCCTTTTCCTCCGAACCGGTCACCACTGCGGTGATCTCGGCATCGGGGAGGCTGCGGATCGCGGGAACGAACGCCTGCTGGGAAATCTGGCCGAGGCCGACGACGGCGAAACGGAAAGTACCGCGGTCCGCCGCGCCGGTGCCGGACGGGTCATTGAAGGGTGCTGAGGTCTGGTTAATGTCGGTCATCATCGCCGACGGTACCGCTGGTTTCCGCCGCCCGCCAGGGTGTCGAGCTTCAGCGGATGGCTCGGTCCATCGCCCAGATGAGCACCTCGGCGTCGTCGATGGCGATGGCGCTCAACTGGGAATCGGCCGTCGCGCCGACCGCCGGAAAATCGGCAGAATCCGATGCGGTCGAGGTGATGCGTGCGACGTCGCCGTCGTAAAGCGACGTGCCGTTGAACTCGACGGTTCCCTTGGCGACGAAGAAGTGCGTGAAACGCGCTGCGGGAAGGGTGAAGTCGGCGCCCGCGGGAATCCGGCCGGCCCATAGCGTCGCGCCGGAGGTGCCGATGGTCAGCGGCGCGGCGCCCGGAGTGCCGGATGCCACGGGGATCAAGCGCTCGGCGGGGGAGTCGGCCGATGCGGCGGTGGCGAGGGACTCGTTGAGGTCGACCTCGTCGTGGGAGGGCGTCGCACCACGCTCATCCGGCGGCAACCACGCCTGGATGACGTGGAGCCTTGTGCCGTCGAGGTATCCGGAGGCATTGAGCTCCGAGTGTCGGATGCCGCGGCCGGCACTGACACGCTGCGCCATGCCCGGTGACAGGATCGACTCGGTGCCGGCGGCGGAGCCCTCCATGCCGCCGTCGTCGCGGTGGCGCAGGCGGCCGCCCATGACCCAGGTGACCAGCTCGACGTCGCGGTGCTGATGCATGTCGAAGCCCTCGCCGGGGGCGACGACGTCGTCGTTGTGCACCATGAGCAGCCCGAACGCGTTGCCCTCCAGGTCGAAACTGCCGGTGGCGGGGAAGGACTGCCGCGACAGCAACGCCGAATCGCGCCACGTCGAACGCTCGTCGGCGCGGATGATGCGGATGTCGGGGGCGGGCGCGACCTCGCTGGATGGTGACATGTCAACTATCCTAGCGGTTCGCCCACGGAAGTCCAGGGCCGCTCGGCTCTACTTCTTTCGGCCGAGCATGAAGTACGCGCCGGGCCCGAAGCCGTTGACCAAGCTCAGCACGGCCCACAGCCACTTCGGGCCGCGCACCTTGTCCGCCGGCCGCTTGGCCAGATCGGCCCACACGCCGGCCTTCGCGGCCAGCTCCGCGACGACCGACGCGATGACCGTGGCCTTGCCTGCGGGGCTGAACGACTTCCACTCCGCGAGCTTGGCGGACAGGGAATCCTTGACGTCGATCTTCTTCGCGCTCATGCCCCCGACCTTACGTCGCAACCGACAGCCGGCTCGGGTTTTCTGGGAGCTCGGTCGCGTCCGGTCGAGTTCGGCCGATCCTGTCCGAGTCCGGCCCAGACTTTCCCGGCACAATGGGCCCATGCAATCCGATGCCGCCACCGTCGACCAGTACCTCGCCGAGCTCGACGACGATCGCCGCGAGGTCATGACCGCCCTCGTCGACACCATCGACGCCCACCTGCCCGCCGGCTTCGACAAGGGCATGTACTCCGGCATGCCGAACTGGGTCGTCCCGCTGGCCACGTACCCGGACGGCTACCACTGCACCCCGGATACGCCGCTGCCGTTCCTGGCGATTGCGAGCCAGAAGCGCCACATCTCGATCTACCATATGGCCGTCTACGCTGATCCCGAGCTGCTCGACTGGTTCGTCGCCGAGTACGAGGCCCTGGGCACCGGCCGCAAACTCGACATGGGCAAGTCGTGCATCCGCTTCCGCAAGCCCGAGCATGTGCCGGTCGAGCTCATCGGCCGCCTGGCCGAAAAGGTCACGCCCGAGCAATGGATCGCGTTCTACGAAAAGTCCCGCGCGCAAGGCCGCCCGGGCACCGGCGTCCGGGAACCGCGGAAGAAGTAGGGCCTGCGGGTCGGTCGGTGCTTGCGGCTGGTTCGCTTTACGACGGGCCGGCCGTGCAGTCGTTCTCCGGTCAAGTCGGTGTGATCGGAGCCCCGTCAGGCATCGGCGGCCGTTGTCTCGGGCAAAGAGGACTCCTCCTCGAATTCATCCGGACCTTCGAGCCCGCCGAGGAGTTCCGTGTCGTCGATGTCGCGTTGTGCGGTCTTGCCCATCGCTGATTCGACGAGGGCCAGAATTCGACGCCGTCGATCCGTGAAGAAGCTCACGAAATCCTCCGCGCGGAGAAGCTCGGGATCAATCTGGTGGGAAGCGATGATGTCGTCGAGTTTCTCTGCGTCGATGTGTGCGCGCTTCTCGAGCTTGGGGACGTAGTCCTTGGGAGATGCCCCGCCGATCGCGATGTTGGTGGATCTGCCGAGAGGCGTCTTGTTCACGATGCTGTCCCGCAGGTGCGGATCAACGCCGCGGGTATCACACCATTTTCGTGGAAAGACGTGGTGGATGTCGACATCAAGGTCCAGGAAAGTGGCGTCGTTGAAGTTCTGTGCCGTGGCCCAATCCTGGCAGTCCTTCTGCATGAGCAGGGCGTAGATGCCCTTGTATGCGGCGGCATTACGGGTCTTGAGGCTGACCAAACGCGATTCGACGAAGGAGGACTGTTTGATCGTGTGGGGAAGCGGCGATTCTCCCGTCTCATCCGTGGCCCAGGCGGGTACTTCATCTGCGTCCCATGCGAACCGGGTCTCGGTGGCGCTGCCGTACATCTCACCGAGGACGCCGCACCAATACCACTGTGAGATCCGTTCGAAGACGCCGTGGATATCCGCCTGATTGCCGAGGATCGCCCGGATGGTGAGCAGCGGAATCAACTGGGTGCCGTAGGGGATATCGAAGGCCGTGTGAATGCGGTTGCGCTTGAGGAATGCTGCGACCCACTTCAGGGAGTCCCGGATTCGGTCGGCGGCAGCCACATAATCGCGTAGGTCGAGCCGGAGAATATCGTCGCGGCGCGCGGAGGTACGGTTCGGCCCGTCATGATTGACCAACAAGGTGACCGCCGTGAGGAATTCGGATCGCCCTACGTACTCGAGAACCGGGCTCGTGGCGAGGATTTCCTCCGTCTTTTTCCAATCATCGACGAGCCGGAAGTCATGGCCATTTTCTTCGAAGTACTGCCCGTCGCCGGCGAAGGTCGCGGTAAGCAACTCGAAGACGTTGAGAGGCAGGCCGCCTGTGTTGACCTTCTCGAACACCGTCGCGACCGCTCCCTTGGGGGTGTCCTTGTCGAGCTTGATTGCAGGTAGGCGGTACTGGAGAAGAGAGTTGAGGATCTGCGACGAGAACTTGGACTGGATCTCCATGTTGCCGTCTGCCAGAGCAAACTGAGTCATCATCGAATGAATCTCGCCTGTGAAGATCGACGACATCGGGATGCAGCGGTGGCTGACCCACTTATCTTCCGTGGACAGGTCGAGTTCGATGTCCCGGTTGAAATTCGAGCGGATCACGCCGTCCGGGGGAGTCATGAATACCGCGTCATCGGGAATCTCATCGGCATCGAGAGCTTTGCGAATGTCGAGGAAGTACCGGCGCTGCACCTTCTTCCGGCGATCCGTTTCCGTGTCCACGATCCCGTCGCCCCACAGCGACTGATACAAGGACGTGAGGCGCTGTTGGCCGTCGAGGATCAACAGTGAAGGATCGGTCTTCGCGGCACTCGCAGGCGCACCAGTGATCGGGCGAGGCTTGAACCGGACCATCGAATTCGAGGTGTCCAGTGCCATCAGTGATCCCATCGGGTAACCACGGAGCACCGTGACCAGTAGGGCGCGAATCCGTTCCTCGTCCCACTTGTAACCGCGCTGGAAGTCAGGAAGTTGGATCTCGCCGGTTTCCACCTTTCGAAGTAGATCGGAAAGCGGGTACTGGGGAGTCTCGAATCCCATGGGCCTGGTCCTCGTCGAGTCGATTGGTTTGAGTGCTTAATGCCAGGTTAGGTGAGGTCTGCAATTCCCGTGCCCCCATCCGGGCGACGCAGGGCTCCCGGCGTGTTCGACTGGGATATAACCAGAGGTTGGGACGTTCACTCATCGACCCGCGCCGACCCCACGAGAAACCGCCGAGGCCCCACCCCATGAGCAACCATTCCTTCGCCGTCATCGACCTGGAAACCACCGGCTTTTCCAATTCGGACAGGATCATCGAGGTGGGGGTCGTATTGACTGACCCGGCCGGGCGCGTCGAAAAGCGATGGCGGACCCTGCTGCAGCCGAACCGTGGGTTCGACAACGGGTTCGTGCACGGGATCACCGCCTCTGATTTGGTGCAGGCGCCGCAGTTCGAGGACATCGCGCTGCGGTTGGCCGATCTTCTCAACGGTCGCGTGGTCGTGGCCCACAATGCGTCGTTCGAGAAGCGGTTTCTGTCCCAGGAGTTCGCGCGCGCGGGGCTGCAGTTGCCGGAGGACGGCACCTGGTTGCTGGACACGTTGCGCGCGGCGAAGGGGATTCTGCCGGGCCCGTCGCACAAGCTCGCCGCCTGCCTGGAATCCATCGGCGTCACGAACGCCGCAGCGCACACGGCGCTGGCCGACGCCGACGCCACCGCGTGCCTGCTCGAATACATGCTGCCGTGGATGACCGACGACCTCGCCGCGGTGGAGCCCCTGGTCCTCGACGACTTCGATCTTGCCGTCCTGCCCGCGTCGACGGCGCCGTTGCTGGTCCGTGACGATGGGCTGTTCGGCGAGGATTCGGAAGGCACGGAAGGTGGGGGCCGCGAGGAGGACGGCGACGCCGGCACCGACGAGTGGATGCGCCGGATCACCGACGCCGCTCCGGGCATTGGCGATGAGGCGGCTGACCAGTACATGGCGCTGTTGGCCGACGCGATGGTCGACCACCGCCTCGACGACGACGAAGTCGCCCAACTGCTGGACACTGCACACGCGCTCGAGCTTTCCGACGACGACGTCGCCGAGCTCCACGAGCTGTACCTGAAACAGGTGTCCATCGAGGCGTGGGCGGATGGCGTGGTCACCCCGGAGGAGCGGGAGCAGTTGCTGACCATCGCCGACGAACTGTCCGTCGGGCGGGCGACGGCGTCGGTGTGGTTGGCCGAACCCCTGGGCACGTGGCGGGTGGTGCGCCGGGACGGCGGCGACACCGGTGGACGGAGCGGGGGTACCGGTGAAGGCACCGACGGTGATCTCGCCGGTGGAATCCATCTGAGCCCGGGTGATCGCGTGACGTTCACCGGGGCCATGGCGATCCCGCGCGAAGAATGGGCGCGCCGGGCCACTGCGGCCGGGCTCGACGTCGGCGGAGTGTGCAAGCGCAGCCGCGTCGTCGTTGCGGCGGACGTCGCCTCGCGATCGGGCAAGGCGGAACGGGCCCGTGAGCTCGGGGTGCCGGTCATCGGCGAGCGCGAGTTCGCCAAGGCGCTCGCCGAGATGGCCGCACCGCAGACGACGGCACCGGAGGCCGTGGCGTCCGAGGGCGCCGCGCCGGAAGGCTCGGTCCCGGTCGTCGACGCCGACGGGGGAGCGGATACGGCCTTCGAGGAGACGGTGGCCCTTGATTTGGGCCGGATCTTCCCGTGGTTGGCGGATGTGCCGGAGACCCGCGCCGACGCCGCCGGCATCGTCGAATCGTGGCTGTCGTTCCGCCCGGACGTTCCGCTGCACGCGATGTCCCCGGTGCTGGCGCCGCCCACCCGGCCAGACGGTGTCGATGTCACCTTGAAAACGACCATGACGTGGTTCACCGAGTTCCCGGAACCGCTGGCCGCGTCGGTGGAGGACCTCCGGGAACTGCGCCACGTCGGCCGCGTCAAGCTGCGCTCGTTCGTGTACGCGACGGTGCTGCAGGCCATCGACGACGCCGAACTTCTCGACGGTGATGCGGAAGTTGGAGAGGTCGTGCTGATTGATGCCGATCCGTATGCCGACGATGTGTACGGCGATGATGCGTACGGCGTCGATGCCGGCGCGGTCGACGATCCCTTCGCATCGCGCTACGACATCTACGGCGAGTCCGCCACCAGCGCGGTAGGCGAGCTTGACGCCGATGAGATCGTGTCCGGGTGGGTGGCGTTGATGAGCGGTTGGCCGTCGGCAAGCGACGAGACGTGGATGCAAGAACTGCCGGAGGTCGTCCGCGACGCGGTGGACGATGCCGCTGATCCGGCCGAGCGCATCTTCAACCGTGCGCTGGCGGAGATCGACGAGGCCATCGGTGTGAACGACCCGCGCCGCGCCGCCATCGTCGAAGGGCGCATTGCCGGAGGAAAGACGCTCGAGGAGCTGGGAAATGATTTCGGGGTCAGTCGCGAGCGGGTCCGTCAGTTGGAGTCGGCGCTCATCGACGATCTGCGAGGCGGCGGCCCGGCCTGCGCGCTGATTCATTCCGCCATCGCGTCCCGCTTCGGGCCGTGCGCGCCGATCGACACCGTGATCGAGGCGTTGCCGCTGCTTGGGGAGCGTCCGGACACGGTGTCGTCGCCTCTGCTTGACTTGCTTCCGGTCGTGGTCGAAGGAGGCGGCCCCAGCTGGCGGGTGGACGGGGGATGGTTGGTGGTCGGTGACATTGACGATCGAATTGCCGAGGCCATCGCCACGAACGCCGACGATTATGGGGTCGTGGATCCGTCCACGGCCGCCGGTGATGTCGGACTCACCGTCGGGGTATTGTCCGCGCGGCTCAGGGCGACCTCGAATTACGAAATTCGCGAAAGCGTGATTCTCACCAAGGTCGGGAGCATCCCCGATCGTGCGGCCGCCGAGCTGGTCCTTGCCGGAGAGCCGTTAACGACGGTTGAGCTGGCGGAGCTGATCCCCGACCGATCGCGCAGGTCGATTGCGAACGCCTTGTCGACGTCCGAGCTGACCCGTCGCTGTGCCGTGGACACGTGGTCCCTTGCGGAATGGGGACGGGAAGAGTGGACGTCGATCGTTGATTTCATGAAGCGGAGAATTGCGGAGTCCGAGTCCGGCGCGGTCTCTTTGGAGCGACTTGTGGTGGAAGCGGAACAATTCGGCGTCAAGGGTGGTTCCGTCAATGCGTATGCGGCGACTCCGGAGTTCACCGTCGAAGACGGCATGGTTCGTCTGACCGAGAATCTCGACGAAATCGACATCAGCGCCACTCCCGAGGAATCGAAGGGCCTGTACCTGCGGGATGGCTCCTGGAGCCTGCTGGTCACCGTCACGCGGGATCATCTCCGGGGTTCCGGCAGCGGGATTCCGGGCGGCGTCGTTGCGGTCCATGGCCTCCGTTACGGCCGGGCGCTGGAATTGCCCAGCCGACTCGGGCCGCAGAGGCTGTCGTGGATGGGGAATACGACGACCACCGGAACCATTTCCCGCTTCATGGCCGACCTCGAGTGCGTCGAGGGCGATCGCGTGTGGCTCGTGTTCGGCGACGAGTTCGACGTCGTGCCGGCGACCGACCGGAAGGACGGGCTGACGGGTGCCGCCGAGCTGCTCAACGCCACCGGCCTCGACGACCTCTGCGCCGCCGACGCCGAGGTCGAGGAGGTGCTCGCCGTGGTGAGCGAAGCGATTGATTTGCCGGCCGACGCCGCCCGCCGCAAGACCGTGTCGCGGCTGCGGCACCGGCGCGACGAGGACCTTGCCGAACTGGTCAGGGAGCTGTGACGCCGGAGATGCCCGAGGCCGCCACCGCATCGACGATGTCGGCGAACTCCTCGGCATAGGCCAGATGCTTGCGCAGTTTGCGCAGGCGTTCGGCCGTTTCCACGCGGATCGACTCCACGACGTCGGTTGCCTCGGCGTCGCGGGGATCGTCGTGAAGCCGATCGACGGCGCGGGCGAACTCGCGCATCCGATCCAGCGGGAACCCGAGGGGCTTCATGCGGCGGATGGTCAGCAGGCGTTCGACGTCGGCCTCCGTGTACAGGCGGAAACCGCCGGGGGAGTGGGCCGACGGGCTGGCCAGGCCGAGCTCGTCGTAGTGGCGGAGGCTGCGGATCGACAATGAGGTGCGCTCGGCGACCTCGCCGATCTTCATCAGCGGCGTGGCGTCCGTCATGGCGCTTTCGCGGCCGCTGTCGAGGTTGCTGTCAACGCCGTTGTCAACGTCACTGCCGGTGCCGATTTCGGTACCGCCATCCGTGCCGGTCATGTGCTCCTCCTTCCGCCGCGTTCGAACCGTGGTCCGGGCTTTCGCCCCGATGCTACCCAGGGCGCCGCTCCCGATTGGTCGCGGGCGAACTCTACCGCTACGGTAGGTTCGATTCTCACGTAGGGGGAGGGTTGGCTGCGGCGGATCGTCCCCATTGTCTCGATCCGGAAGGCCGTCAATGACGAACAGCGCCGATGGAGTCGCCCAGGGCGGCGTCGTCAAGCAGAACAACCCGCAGCCGAACGCCGAGCCCGACGCGCCCATCGGCGTCGTGGACTCGTTCAAGTTCGCGTTCTCCTCGCCGGTGCGGCTGCGCAAGGAGGTCTTCGGCGGCCTCGTCGTCGCGCTGGCGCTGATCCCGGAGGCGATCTCGTTTTCCATCGTCGCCGGCGTCGATCCGCGGCTGGGTCTGTTCGCGTCCTTCGCGGTTGCGGTGACCATCGCGTTCACCGGCGGTCGGCCGGCCATGATTTCCGGCGCGGCCGGTTCGATCGCGCTGGTCATCGTGCCGCTCGTGCGCGACC
>NZ_DURI01000064.1 GCF_012837295.1 Corynebacterium sp.
CCGCGACGCGGCGGTCGCCGCCGAGGACGTCGGCGGCCTCGGCCAGCGTGGCGGCGATGCGATGCGGGGACTCGAAGAAGCAGCAGGCGCGCTGCTCGGTGGCCAGCGACTGCAGCCAATCGCGGCGGGCGCCCTGCTTGCGCGGGGCGAAGCCGTCGAAGATGAACCGCCCCACCTTCAGCCCCGACAGCGCCAGCGCCGTGGTTACCGCCGACGGCCCGGGCAGGCACGTCACCGGCAGGTCCGCGTCATGCGCGGCCGCGACGACGGCCAGCCCCGGATCGGAGACGACGGGCATGCCGGCGTCGGTCACCACGAGCACGCGGGCGCCGGACCGGGCGGCGTCGAGAAGCTGCACGATGCGCTGCTCCTCGTTGTGGTCGAAATTGGAGACGACCCGGCCGCGGATCTCCACGTCCAGCGCCGACGCCAGCTGGCGGGCGCGGCGCGTGTCCTCGGCGGCGATGAGATCGGCCTCCGACAATGCCGCGCGCAGGCGGTCGGTGGCGTCGCCGATGTTACCCAGCGGCGTCGCGGCCAGGGTGATGCCCGGCTGCAGGACGCGCCCACCGGAGCGCGCGGGCTCCCAGTCCGCCCGGTCATCCGCCCCTGCTCCGGGGAGATGGCCCGTGTCGGGGTCATCCATCGGGGTGTGCGGGGTCTCGCCGTGGGAAGCCATGGACGCGATCCTATCGGCCCTTGCCTATCATCGTGGTCGTGACCCAGCCTCCGCCCGACCCGACGATCGACGGCGCCGCACCGGATTCCACGCCGGACGGTGCCGCGCCGGGTTCGACGGCGGTGCGGTTCAAGAAGCCGCGGAAGACCCCGGCTCCGCCGAAACCCCCGCGCGTGCCCGTCCGCTGGACGCCGTGGGATACGCGGGTATTCGCGGTGCTGGCGATCGTCGCGGGCATCTCCCGATTCGTCGGGCTCGGCTTCCCCACCGACGAGGGCACGCCGGTCTTCGACGAGAAGCACTACGTCCCGCAGGCGTGGCAGATCCTCCGTTCCACCGGCGATCCGCTGGTCGGCGGCATCGAGGACAACCCCGGTTTCGGGCTGGTCGTCCACCCGCCGGTGGCCAAGCAGGTGATGGTCATCGGCGAATGGCTCTTCGGCTACACGCCGCTGGGCTGGCGGTTCATGTCCGCCGTCTGCGGCGTGCTGGTGGTGCTGGCGATCATGGACATCACCCGCCGGCTGTCCGGCTCGCCGCTGGCCACCGTGGCCGCGGGCCTGCTGGCGATCGTCGACGGCGTGCTGTTCGTGTCCTCCCGGATGGGCATGCTCGACATCATCCAGACCACGTTCATCATCGGCGCGGCATGGGCGTTGACGGTGGACCGGGACCAGGTCGCGCGCCGGCTCGCGGCGCTTCCGCATCCGCTTGACGACGCCTACGGCCCTCCCCTGCCCTGGCGCTGGTGGCGGTTCACGGCGGGCATCATGCTCGGCCTCTCCCTCGGCGTGAAATGGTCCGGCCTCTACTACATCGCCGCATTCGGGTTGCTCAGCGTGTTCTGCGACCTGGTGGACAGGAAGCGGGCTGGCGTCGGCAAGCCCACGCTCGGCGCGCTCGTGCGCGACACCCCGCCCGCCCTCGGCCACCTGGTGGCGGTGCCGCTGGCGGTGTACCTGCTGTCGTGGCGGTCGTGGTTCGCCGAGGAAACGTCCGTGTACCGCCACCTGCCCGCCGACCAGCGCGACACCGGCATCCCCGGCACCGGATGGCTGCCGGAGGCGGTGCAGAACTGGCTGCACTACCAGCGCGGCGTCCTCGAATTCCACGGGTCGCTGACGACCTCCGGCGGCCACGAGCACCCGTGGGAATCGAAGCCGTGGGAATGGCTGTGGTCCGGACGGCCCATGCTCTACTACTCCACCGAAACCACGTGCATGGGCGGCCGGGAGTGCAAGGGCTGGCTGATGCTGTTCGGCACCCCGCCGATCTGGTGGCTGCTCATCCCCGTCGTCGTGTGGGCCCTGTACCGGTGGCTCCTGCGCGGCGACGGCCGGTTCGCGCTGCCCGCCGTCGGTTTCATCGCCTCGTGGGTGCCGTGGGTCATCGCGCACGACCGGCAGATGTACTTCTTCTACGCCACGGCGCTGATCCCCTTCGTGGTCATCGCCATCGCGATCATCGCCGCCGACGTCGCCCGCTGGCGACCGAAGGGCAGGCCCATCGGCATCGGCCTCGTCGCGGCGTACCTCGCCGTCGCCGTCGCGGCGTTCCTGTTCTGGCTGCCCATCATGACCGGCATCCCGCTGCCGCTGGAGACCTTCGACTTGCGCCTCTGGCTCCCCAGCTGGAAGTAGCCGGGCACGGCGACGTGACCGGTGCCGTCGTCACGCCAGGCGCCGTCAGTCGAGCTCGCCGGGCAAGCCTCGGACCGGACGGCCGGACGCCGCACGCCACGCCTGCGCCATCGCGGCCGGCGTGTACCCGCCCAGCCACACCAGGCCCAGCGAAACGGCGGAAACGGCCATGAGGGCCAGTCCCGCGACGTCGGCGACCTCCAGCGTGCCCAGCACCAGGTCGCGGGTGGCGAAGCCGATGGAGAACATCGCCGCCGCGCCGTAGACGGGCGTCATGCCCATCGCCGCCCGCGGCCGCCACGCCGCCCAGAACATGCCGACCGCGAACGCCATGCGGATCGCGGCGGCGTCGATGGTCGGGGCGACGATCTCGTCGAGCGCGGCGGCC